>CAYTDS010000252.1:0-3305 GCA_964436555.1 uncultured Flavobacteriaceae bacterium
TAAGTGATAATCCGGATCTATTTCTTAGACTCCCCGATCAGTCTTTTGAAATTTGTAAAGCTGTGAATTCCCCCTCTTGTAAAATCCTTTTTGATATTTACCATATGCAACGTAATATTGGCGATCTTATCGTAAATATGGAGCGTACTTGGGACGAAATTGACTATATACAGATCGGGGATAATCCGGGACGTAAAGAACCCACTACCGGAGAAATAAACTACCAAAACGTATTTAAATTTATTTACGAAAAAGGTTTCAAGGGTGTTTTAGGTATGGAACACGGAAATTTTGATCCTGATAAGGCTGGTGAACAAGCCGTAATTGATGCCTATAAAAAAGTAGATGCTTTCTTTGATTAGAAATCAAATATTGTTTAGAATGTAAAGAGAATATACGCACATTAGTATATTCTCTTTTTTATTTTCATATTATCATCCTATGGGTATGTTCAAATAAAATGTTACAAAGGAATCAGAATACCCTTATAATAAAATAGCTTAACTAGTTGCTTTGCCAAATTCAAACATCCTAAATCACCTCGAAAGGCTATCCTATTTATAGGATATGTTAAAATATAAAGCTTTGTAACGATTATTTTCTTAAAATTTAAATTTTAGCAAATCATTTTGTAAGATTTATACTACTTTTAAGTTATATACTTGTTATGGATTCTTATATATTGCTCTTAATTGCTTATGTTATTCTACTTCTTGCTGCGAAAATAGCCTATAGGTTCTATCAGCACAAGACGCGGACACCCCATGCTCATTCAACTAAAACTCCATCAATATCCACCTTGGATAAAAGAGAGGGAAATTACTTACCGCACAACGTTTGTTATGAGGATTTAAAGCGGCGAGCAATACGTTCTTTTGCAAAGAATTAGCATTAGATTAACCTTTCATTTAGAAATTTTGGGTTTCATTCTTCGACTTACCCTAAAGAAAACGGTTACGTTTGACATGTTAAGGGTACATTGTTTTAGACATTTCATTTAACATTTTTATGTTCCGGATTGAAGATTACAGAGTTTTTAATTTTTAATTGATTTTTGGGAACTTTCGCAATCTTTTTAAGCACTTGTATCGTACATAATTTATTATCTCGTCATGGATCACTACATTACCATATTAATGATATATGTTGCGCTTTTTATTTGCGCAAACGCACTAAAGCCTTATTTCGATAAGTAAGTCCGTTTATTCATTAAATCGATCCAAGTTCCTTTCCAAATTAATTTCTGATTTACGCAGGCGAGCAGAACCGCTTATTGCAAGAAGCAAAAAACCCAGAAGTCTTCTTAAGAAGTTACCCCCGGGTTTTCAATCAGATTAAAATTTAATTTCTAAAAATTGTTAGTCTAAAAACGTCAAACTTTCCTACGATCCACACATCAGGCAATCATCATCGGCCTGTCCTTCTTTTGAGCGAGCTATCAGGGCCTTCATTTCTGCAGCGGTCATGGGTTTAGCATCCAATTCATTCCCTGCTATAGGTGTTGGCTTCACTTCAATAATAACCGCGCTTTTAGAATCAGCTACCAATACTTCTGTGGCTAAGGCTACCGCAGGAATTGGAGCCTCCTTCTTACTGTTGTCTAGGGTAAATTTAATGGCGTCTACCGCAGCTTTTGTTCTTAAGTAATACATGCCTGTCTTCAGTCCACTTTTCCAAGCATAGAAGTGCATTGACGTAAGTTTGGAATAGTTGGCATTCTCCATAAACAGATTTAAGGACTGACTTTGATCTATAAAATAACCACGTTGTCTGGACATGTCTATAATATCTTTCATACTCAATTCCCACACTGTTTTATACAATTCCTTAATCTCTTGTGGAATACCCTCTATGTTTTGAACTGATCCATTTGCACGCATTAGTTCTTGTTTCAAGTTTTCATTCCACAACCCTAATGCAACCAAATCTTCCAAGAGATGTTTATTTACAACTATAAACTCCCCGGATAATACTCTACGTGTATATATGTTTGATGTATAGGGTTCAAAACATTCATTATTTCCTAAAATTTGAGAAGTAGAGGCTGTGGGCATTGGCGCTACAAGCAGAGAATTACGCACACCGTGCTTTTTAACATCTTTTCTTAATCTATCCCAATCCCAACGTCCAGAAAGTTCCTCGTCCTTAACTCCCCAGAGGTTGTGTTGAAACTCACCTTGGGAAATGGGCGATCCTTTATAGGACGAATAAGGTCCCTCTTCTTTAGCCAATTCTACAGATGCTGTAACAGCTGCGAAATAAAGGGTTTCAAAAATCTCTTGATTTAATTGCTTTGCCTCATCACATGTGAAGGGTAGTCGCAACATAATAAAAGCATCTGCCAAGCCTTGAACTCCAAGACCAATTGGCCTATGACGCATATTGGAGTTTTCCGCTTCTATTACAGGATAATAATTACGGTCAATTACTCTATTTAAATTCTTGGTTACTCTTTTAGTTACTTTAAACAACTCTTTGTGATCAAACTCCCCGTTTTTGATAAACATAGGCAAAGCAATAGAAGCCAAATTACATACAGCAACTTCATCAGAGGAAGTGTACTCTATTATTTCTGTACACAAATTAGAGGAACGTATTGTTCCTAAATTTCGCTGATTGCTTTTGCGGTTGGCCGCATCTTTGTAAAGCATATAAGGTGTTCCCGTTTCTATCTGAGACTCCAATATTTTCTCCCACAATTCGCGCGCTTTAACTGTTTTGCGCCCTTTGTTCTGGGCTTCATAACTTGTATATAAGCTTTCAAACTCTTCGCTGTGACTACTGAACAACCCTGGACATTCGTTGGGACACATCAAGGTCCAATCTTCATTGGCTTCTACTCTTTTCATGAATAAATCCGGAATCCACATGGCATAGAACAAGTCCCTAGCCCGCATCTCTTCTTTTCCATGATTTTTCTTAAGATCCAAAAAATCATATATATCTGCGTGCCACGGTTCTACATAAATAGCAAAACTGCCTTTCCGTTTTCCTCCACCTTGATCTACATAGCGTGCTGTATCGTTAAATACTTGTAGCATTGGCACAATACCATTAGACGTTCCATTGGTTCCGGCAATGTAAGATCCAGTAGCTCTGACGTTGTGGATTGATAATCCTATACCGCCTGCCGACTGAGAAATCTTTGCTGTTTGTTTTAATGTATCATAAATACCATCTATACTATCATCTTTCATTGCCAAAAGAAAACAGGAGGACATTTGTGGTTTTGGTGTTCCGGAATTGAATAGCGTTGGTGTAGCGTGGGTAAAATATTTTTTAGACATCAGCTCATAGGTCTCAAT
>CAYTDS010000253.1:0-3303 GCA_964436555.1 uncultured Flavobacteriaceae bacterium
TAATTTTAAAACGGGTGTTGTAAGTTTCATATACATCACCTGCCCAGGGATAGCCGGTAAAACTAAGCCCTATTTTATCGTATTTTTTATACAGATCCAAATCTTCAGGGTACATCCTATCTGTACTTTTAGAAGTGGAAGGCGGACGCAAATGCATTGGAATTCGCGTATCCATAGAGTTAGCAACAGAAATATTGGGATGGGTCAGCATCCACATGACAACCGATTTTGATTCCGGCTCACTGAGTGGATAGGCACCGGCACCATTTTGGGTATACCCACGACCGGTAAGATCACCGCCGGTGTCCGGACGCCAGTTTTCAAGGTAATTTCGATGTAAATCCAGACCTCCAATCCCGTCTTCATTATATTTTCCATCCCCATCATTGTCAATACCTTCAGTGTGCACAATCCAATCTCCACCAACCGGCACCCGTTTCATTAATCGGCCTGACGGATCTCTTGGATCCAGAATATGAGTAGCTTCTTCGCCTTCCATTGGTTTCCTTCGAATTTGATAAATAATACCATCGCCATCTAAATCTTCGGCCTCATCCTCGTCAAAAAGTCCGTCATTGTCATTATCGTGAGGTCTTACTGTACTGCGGTTCATTTGTGCGGTATGTAAATACAGGTTAGAGCCGTCCGGATTATTTTGCGGGCGTAAATAAATTGCTTTGGTATCTATAAGTTCGGTTATTTTTTTATCCTTTCCATAGTTCTCCAACAGATGTTGCGTAAGCCATAAAACAGACTCGCTTCCTGTAATTTCGCCACTATGCCGACCTCCTTCAAAAAAAGCTGCCGGTTTGTCTGTATCCTTTCCGGTTTTCTTATTGGTTATGGTCATTTGCAATATAGGTCTGCCTTCAAAACTTTCTTCTACCTGATATAAATCCACAATATCCGGATACTTTTCGGCCCATAGGCTGTACCAGTGATACATAACATCTACGGTATGGTAAATATCAAAAGTCAATTTTTCTCCGGGAGTATATTCTACTTCAGGGTGTTTGTGTTGTTTAAAAAAACTGATTCCATGGCGTTCACCTTTCACCGTGTACTTTAGGGTATCCTTGTCGGATTCCGGCCAGCTTTTTACCTCCAAAGGACGATAGGTCTGTGCGGAAACCGGCACAAAAGATAGCAGGAGTATTGCAATGAAAAATGATTTTCTCTTAGTAATTTCAGGCATAGTTTATTGAGCTTTTAGTTTAGTAGTTTTCTAAAATAAGCATTTTTAGAATAAAGGTTTTTTAATGCGTGAATAAATTATAGAAAATTGCCAAATTGAAGGTAGATTTAACGGTAATTGTCCAATATCCTTATAAAGCATATTCCCTTATTGTAGATTTCCAAAAACTACGCACTTTACAAGGTTTGCCTATAATTCCATGCGTTAAACTTTTGGAAATAGAGAAAGAGTAGGTTAAGTTTGTAAATGTTACAAAAGCCGGTCGGATTGTTATATTTCAAAGAAAAGATTGGTTTTTTGATACCACATGCTCAAAAAAATGTACGAAACCACGTAATATTAAATTCAAATACAATGAAAAAAACGTATCATTCACTCAGTACAATTGGCTTTATCTTCATGTTTCTGCTTTTTGGGGCTTGCAAAGAGGAACAAAAGCCGGTAGTAAATCAGAAAGAAGTCCTAAACCAATGGTTTGATGACAAGTACGAAGAATTGCTTCAAATGAGTCCTTTAACCCTTACTAATATGGGAAGAAAGGAGCAATATGATAAGATTGATGATATGAGTGAAGCTGCCGAGGAACAGCGGCTGGAATGGTACGAAAAAAGTACCAACGAACTGAAAAAAAGATTTAATTATGAGGATTTGGATGCAGCAGATAAAGAATCGTATGATTTATGGGTGTATCAATATGAAACTCTTAAAGAAGGTAGCCAATTCAAAAACATGGATTATATCTTTGATCAGATGCGTGGCAGACATACGGGTCTCCCAAACTCCTTAATCAATTTTCATAAGGTAGACAGCCTACCCGATATGGAGGCTTATGTTTCCCGAATTAAGGAAACCGGAAGGGCAATAGACCAATTAGTAGCACGGGCTAAAGAGCAAGCGGTTGCGGGAATACTACCTCCAAAATTTGCCTTTGAAACCGTAATCAAACAAACCAAAGCAATACTGGATGGTAAACCTTTTACAGAAGGTGAAAAAGGATCTCCACTTTACAATGATATGCATGGAAAAATAGATGCGCTAACGGCTTCAGGAAAAATAGATGCTGAGCAAGCTACAGCCCTAAAAGAAGCTTCTGATAATGCTTTGAAAATTTATTTTAAACCTGCCTATGATAATTTGTTAGTTTGGTTGGAAACAGAACTGCCCAACGCAGAAGAAACCCCAACAGGAGTGAGTCGTCATCCAAACGGAGATGCGTATTACAATTATCGGTTAAAAGTGTACACTACCACCAATCTTACCGCAGATGAGATTCATGAAATAGGTTTGAGTGAAGTGGCACGGATAAAAGAGGAAATGATGGCGATTAAAGAAAAAGTTGGTTTTAAGGGGGATTTGAATGCTTTCTTTAAGTTTGTGAATACCGATAAACAATTTTTCTTTCCCAATACCGATGCAGGAAGGCAAGCGTATATTGACGAGTCCACTAAATACTTGGATGAACTTACCAAAAAATTACCCGATTATTTTGGCATTCTTCCCAAAGCAAAACTACAGGTAAAACGTGTAGAGGCCTTTAGAGAGCAAGACGGCGCACCGCAACACTATTCCAAAGGAACACCGGATGGCTCTCGTGCAGGAACGTATTACGCCCATTTGTCGGATATGAACGCTATGCCAAAATCTACCATGGAAGGAGTTGCCTATCATGAGGGAAATCCCGGACATCACATGCAGATTTCCATAGCACAGGAATTAGAGTCGGTTCCAAAATTTAGAACACAGGCGGGGTTTAGTGTATACAGTGAAGGCTGGGGTTTATATTCCGAAGTGCTGGCAAAAGAAATGGGCGGTTATCAAAATCCGTATTATGATTTTGGTCGCCTCGTAAATGAAATTTGGAGAGCCATTCGTCTGGTGGTTGATACAGGATTACATTCCAAAGGCTGGACAGAAGCCGATGCCATAAAGTATTTTACCGAGAATTCCTCTATTTCACAAGGAGCCATAAAAGCGGAAGTGCAGCGGTATATGGTTATGCCCGGACAGGCCACCTCGTATAAAATTGGTATGTTGAAAATTTTAGAGTTGCGGAAAAAAGCAGAGACTGCTTTAGGAGATCAATTCAGTATTAAAGGTTTCCACGATAC
>CAYTDS010000254.1:0-3295 GCA_964436555.1 uncultured Flavobacteriaceae bacterium
ATTTTCAAATCGGGACATCGTATTTTTTTGAAAATTAAGAGCCCATTTTTTTAGAATGTACTTATAAACCCAAAACATAGCTGCTGTGACAATAATAACCGATCCCATACCTCTTACTGCTCCTCCAAAAATCAAAATCAAGAGACCAATTCCACCCAATATGATGCTCAGACGAATTAACTGTTTTAGGCTTAATTCTTTTTCCCCAATTTCCATAAAATTGGAGACCAGCATGGAATTCATGAAAATGGCTACAAATAGGGAGGAGCCGAGCACCACAGATAATGTGATGGGGAAAAATATCATGAATTGTCCAAAAATTCCGGGCCATAGTCCTAAAGGTACAAAAGCTGCAACGGTAGTTGCTGTAGAAATTATGATAGGTACTGCAATTTCTCCAATTCCTTTTTTGGCTGCCTCAATTCTTGGCATACCCTCGTCCATAAGTCGGTATACATTTTCTACCACAACAATACCGTTATCCACGAGCATTCCCAGACCCATAATCATTCCAAAAAGAATCATGGTATTGAGGGTGTATCCCAACAGGGAAAGAATCATAAATGACATAAACATAGACATTGGGATGGCAAATCCCACAAAAAGGGCATTTCTGAAACCCAAAAAGAACATAAGAACACCTACAACCAGGATAATTCCAAAAATAATGTTGTTCACTAAGTCATCTACCTGATTTAAGGTTCTACTTGAAGAATCGTTCGCGATAGATATGTGAAGGTCTTTGGGAAAATAATTAGCTTGTTCTTGTTTAGCAATCTCTCTAATCTGATTAGCTGCGGATATGGCGTTTCTTCCTGCACGCTTTTTTACATCAAGCATCACCACATTTTCGCCAAATTCTCGGGCATAGGTTGTTTTGTCTTTTTCATTGAAATTTACAGCGGCAATATCCTTTAAGTAAACTGCGCCATTTTCTGACTTTACTACAAAATCATGCAATTGTATTGGGTTTTCAATTTCTCCGAGAATTCGGATTGTACGGCGTTGTCCACTGGTTTTAAAATTACCCGCGGACATGGTCATATTACCATTGTTAATAGCTCCAAGGATATCGTCAAAACTTACTTTGGCGGCCATCATTTTGTAAACATCCACCGCAATCTCAACCTCTTTATCTTGGGCGCCCCGAATGTCTGCCTTTTTAACTTCAGGAAGATCCTCTATAATATCTTGTAAGTGTTCAGCAAAATCTTTTAATTTTTCTACCGGATAGTCTCCGGTAAAATTGATGTTCATGATGGGAACTTCCTCCGAAAAATTGAGATCAAATACGTTGGGCTCTACTTTTGCCCCATTAAATGTTGGCCAATCTTCACTTGCCTTTTCACTATCTACTTCGTCTTTTACCTTTTGTTTAGCAGCTTCAACGGTAATTTCTTCATCGAATTCAACGACGACAATAGCATAATCTTCCTGAGAGGTAGAAGTAATCTCAACTACATTGCTAATATTCTTAAGCCTATCTTCTAAAGGATCGGTTATTAATCGTTCAATATCTTCAGCTGTGTTTCCCGGGTATGGTGTACTTACATAGATTTTGGTTTCAATGATTTCAGGAAAATCTTCCCGGGGCATGGCCATATAGGAATTGAAACCAATCCAGAGGAATAAGCCAATCATGACATAGATTACCGAAGGGTTATCTATAGCCCAGGATGATAGCTTAAATTCTTTATCCGCGTTTTTTTTATGTTTGCTCATGGAGATTTTAGTTAGCTATTTTTACTTTTTGACCTTCCTTAACACTTCTGGCACCTTCTTTTATAATATGATTACCTCCTTCAATCCCTGTTAAGATTTCTACTAAACCTGTTTGTGTTTTTCCTGTAGTAATAATTACTCTTTTTGCTATGGCAATACCTTCATCATCCGGATTTTCGGCAATGTAGGTATACTGCTGCCCATCTGCGTTTTCTGAGATAATACTTTGAGGAACTAAGATGGCTTCGCCATTTGTATAGTCGTTTAGACGCACTTTTGCGCTCAAATTGGGTTTTATATTATTGTTCTTATTGGGAATTGCGATTTGTACGCTAAAAGAACGGTTACCTGGCTTAATAAAATTACTGGTTTGGCGAATTTTGGATACTAGTGTGTCTCCTAACACCGGAAAATACACTTGAGCCTCTTTGCCCACGGCAATACTGCCCAAATAAGTTTCCGGCACTTCCACATCAATATACATATCTGAAAGATTTACAATCCGAAATATCTCGGATCCCGGTCCCGGAGAAACCACGGTTCCCTGGTCTTTAATGACATCATCTATAATTCCTGAAAAGGGTGCTCTAATAGAAGATTTGGCTAACTGACTTTGTAGTTGATTTACTGTGTTTTCCTGAGCTTCGTAATTGGCTTTAGCCTGTAAATACTGAATTTCAGAACCTATTTTCTGTTCCCAAAGTCGCTTTTGACGCTCAAAAGTAGTTTTGGACAATTCTGCCTGGGTTTTTAATTGCTGCAGTTGACTTCCAAGTCCACCGTCATCAATAGTAGCTAAAAGTTGTCCTTTACTAACCTGTTGTCCTTCCTTAACATAAACCTTAAGCAAGGTTCCCTGCATTTCCGGATAAATAAGGACGTTCTGTTTGGTCATCACATCACCTTGTAATTCCAGATAATGCACAAATTCTTCAGGTACGGCCGTTATAGTGGTCACGAGCGGTAATCTTTCATTTTTATCTAATACTGCAATTGTTGAATCTAGTTCCTTTATTTGGCTCTCCAGTTCTTTTTGTTTCTCAGAAAGTTCATTTTTTTTTGCTCTAATAGCTGTAAGATCTCCTTGGGCAATAACTGCGTCAACAGATTTTTCTGCCCCACCCCCACAAGAATAGAGAACCAGTGCTAGTAAGAATATGGAAATTAGTTTTTTCATTGTATATATATTTTGGGTTGATGATTTTTAGTTAAGTGAGATTTTAATTGTTAATAATGGTTTCAAGGGCTGTCTTTTTATTGATAACATCTACCATGGATTGGAGGTATTCTTGTTGGGCCGTATAAAGTTGTGTTTGGGCCTGGCGCAAATCAAAACTGCTGGCAATACCTTCGAAGTATTTAATCTCATTCTTTTTTTCAATTCGTTCAGCAAGTGCTAAATTCTCCTTAAAAGTGCTGTATTGCTCAATGGCCAAAACATAATCGCTTTTAGATCTTTTCAATTGAAGCCTAATATTTTCCTCTGCCTCGGTTAGTTGGGTTTTAGCTTTGTCTAAGGCTATTTTAGCACGCTGGGTGCTTGCACTTCTTTTTAAAGAACTAAAAATAGGAA
>CAYTDS010000255.1:0-3286 GCA_964436555.1 uncultured Flavobacteriaceae bacterium
ATGGCATGGAGCCCCGTGTTTTTGGAAAAACCTTAGGTAGAATGGGTTTAACCCCGATTAGTACACATCAGGGGTCGGTTACCCTAGAAAATGCAGATGCCATGATTGCGGACGTAAAAGCAGCGGGATTTAAATATTTTGTGATTCCGGTTCCCCCAATGGGTCTCTTTAAATACGATGCCGCCGCCCAAAGTATGGGAATGACCGGAGGTGCAGCAAACCTAGCGAATATTTTAACCACCCTTGGAATGAAATGCCAAAAAGCAGGCTTACAATTACTGTATCACAACCATGATTTTGAATTTGTAAAGGATAAAGATGGTATTGTTACCATTGATTATCTCTTAGAAAATACAGATCCTAAATATGTGAATTTTCAAATGGATTTATTTTGGGTGACTAAGGCCGGAGCGGACCCAATTGAATACTTCAAAAAATATCCCGGTCGTTTTAAAATTTGGCATGTAAAAGATATGGACACCGAAGGTAAATTTGCTCCGGTTGGTGCGGGAACAATTGACTTTGCTAAAATTTTGGAAAACAAAAAATTATCAGGAATGAAATATTACATGGTGGAGCAAGACAACACCTTCGATCTTGAGCCTTTGGAAGCTATAAAAATAAGTCACGATGGTATCCAGAAAATAGGCTTTAAATAGACTTTATTCGACTTCTTTTATAAAAAAGTTAAAATCCGTTTTTCAACCTGGTTGGAAAGCGGATTTTTTTATGCACCAATATTTCGATCTAAATTACTAAGACATGGGCTATCAATCCCTCCGTCTTCGCTAGAGCGAATCCACCTCCCTTGGTCCAAAGGGAGGAGCTTTAAAAATAAAGTGCAAAACAGGATTAATCGTAATCTACTATAGTGCTCCGCAATGATAGCCTTTGGAATTGAGTGCTATTTCTACTTCCAAAGTGATGTCCTGCACAGCCTCGATGCGCAAAATATTGTCATGGTCTTCAAAGTCGAAATCGATTTGAATAATCTCATTGAAAGCCGACAGGATTTGTCGCACGTTTCTTTCCAGACTCTCATTAATATTCGTTTTAAAAACCAAAACCAAATGCTGTAACCCTTCTATTCCCACCATGTTGTATGTTTTTGAGTTATTGTTTGCAATTCAATGGCCGCTCCTATTCTTGGGGTAATTACTTCTAATCCTAACGCCTTTGCACTTTCGGTAAGCCGTTTCACCGGTTCGTTCCAGGCGTGCATGGCCAGCTTAAATGCTCCCCAATGAATGGGCATGATGGTTTTTGCACGTACATCTAATCCTGCCTGAGCTGTTTCTTCCGGAAACATGTGAATTTCGTGCCATAATTCATTGTATTGTCCGCATTCTATTAATGCCAGATCAAAAGGACCATACATTGCTCCAATTTCCTTGAAATGAGGTCCATACCCACTGTCTCCGCTAAAGAAAATATTTTCTGTGGGCGATTGAATAATCCAGGAGCTCCAAAGGGTTCTGCCTCTGTCAGTGAAGCCCCGTCCTGAAAAGTGCTGTGCAGGGGTACATCTAAAGACCAAATTGTCAAAGGTAATTTCTTCCCACCAATCCATTTCTATAATACGATCCGGATCTACACCCCATTCTCTTAAATGCGCCCCTACTCCCAAAGGGGTATAGAATCTACCAACCTTTTCCTTTAACTTTTTAATAGAGCCGTAATCCAAATGATCATAATGGTCGTGAGAGATTAGCACGGCATCTACAAAGGGTAATTTCTCGATTTCAATGGGAAGTTCTTTACTAAATCTTTTGGTGCCTAATGACGGATGCGGGGATGGCACCGGACCAAACATAGGATCAATTAAAATATTTTTATTGTGCGTCTGCAATAAAAAAGTAGAATGTCCAAACCAAATAAGGCGTGTACTGTCCTTAAATTGCGCTACATCCGTTGAATCTATACGTTCTATTTGAAGTTTATTCTTCGGAACACTCATTGGCTGAGGTTGAAGAAGTCCTTTGAACATTTTTACCCCTTTTTTAAAGTCCATCGTCATTTCTACCTCACCCTGATTGATAAACTTGCCGGATTTATAATTTTGTGATTGTTCAAAAAAAAGCTGTTGCTCCTTGCTTATAGATCCGCCAAATTCGGGGCTTAGGTTGACAAATAAAATCACTGTTACGATCAGTAGTAACAGGAAAACTAGAATTAGTATACTCATTTTCTTTACAATTTGTTTTAGGTTTTTCATTATAATTTTTAGCAGTAATTTTTATTAACGAATAAATATTCATTTATAATTCAAAAAAAATCAGCGTTTTATGGCATCCCACAAAAAGGTAAACATCATATCCATATCTTTTTCATTTAAGCCCAATTGTTTATCCAATATAAGTTCCGTGGTTTGTTTTAAATTGGACTCTACCAAGGAAAAAAGTACCGCATTCGGCACATCCTTAATGAGTTGTTGTCGTTTACCCTCGGCTATCAGATCCGTGCTTAATTGCAATTTACCCTCTGTGATTTCTTTGGGTAATTTCTCCATATAAGGCGATTGCTTTACCTGCTGAATAAAGTTCATCTCTTTAAAATTATTCACGCTAAAATGCAGCCACTGCAACCAAATTTTCTTAAGTTTAAGTTTAAAAGGAATATCTAACACCAGATTATTTCTGAATTCTTCTGTATGATTACTGACAAGATCCGTAAATATGGAGAGAATCAGATCTTCCTTACTTTTGTAATACACATATAAAGTAGAAGGACACACCCCTACTTTACAAGCCAAATCCATCATTTTAACGCCGGCAATCCCTTTTTCGTAGACTATATCTACAATTTTGGCATTAATGGCATCCTTTTTTTCGGCATCTTTTAACTTCATAGGGCAAATGTAAAAATAAAAACGAATAAATATTCGTTTTTAAATAATTTTATAGCCAAATAGCATTTTGTAACTTCACCAAATGATAAAAACCCTTCTACCTTCCCTATTGCTAATGGCCGGTTTTTCTATGTTCTCATTTGGACAAGATTTGTCGACTCATCGTTGGGAAAATCGTTTGCTGATTATTTTGAGTACATCAAAGGATAACCCTAAATACAAGCAGCAAATATTAGAATTCGAGGGAAGTCCCACGAAAATGAAAGAACGCAAATTGCTGATATATCAAGTTACCCCAAAGGCCTATCGGAAAGGTTTAGATGAACAAACGGGATGGAGCGAGGGAGATGCCCTATTTAAAAAATATAAAACCGAAAATTCAGATTTTGAAGTTATCCTTATTGGTTTAGATGGCGGTATTAAGCTTAGGGAGACCAC
>CAYTDS010000256.1:0-3280 GCA_964436555.1 uncultured Flavobacteriaceae bacterium
TTTTTAAAAGTAATGAATTTTAGGCATAAAAAAACCCCGAAAATTTCGGGGTTTTAAAAATTTGAAACAACTTGTTAGTTAAACGAATATCGCAACCCTACCTGCATTTGCCATCTGGAAGACTGTAATCCCGCATCATCTATCCTGTTAAGGTTGTTTGGTGCATTAGGATTAAACCTATAGGTTGGTGTAGTACCATCTGCTGCAAAACCAGCAAAATCAATTATCTGCACAGCATCAAAACTGGCAAAATAACGCTTCCCCCATTCTTTATTCAATAAATTAGTAAAATTAAAAATATCTGCTGTAAATTCAAGAGCATGGCGCTTCTCGTTAACCATAAAACCAAATTCTTGGGAAAATTTAAAGTCTATAATATGACTCCATTTTAATCTGTCTCCGTTTCTTTCCGCATAGTCACCTCTTCTACTGTTCAAGTATTCATTCCCGGAAATAAAACTATTTAATAAGTTCCATTGTTCATCGGCCGTTAACCCATTGTTTGCATCTACTAAAACAATATCACTTCTGCTGGCAGGAACATAAATTAATGCATTGGGACCAAAAGTATCCCTCATCAAATTTCCTTGGTCGTTATAAACGTAGCTGATAGGTGTACCTTCTGCACCTTCGTAAAAGAAGCCAAGGGTAGTTTTAATGTTCTTATTCCATTTGAATGTAAATGAAGAGTTGCTGGTTATTCTATGACCTTGGTCAAAATCGGATCTTGATGTCCTAAGGGCATTCGAACCTCTTGAGGACTCGATATTAATCCATTGTGATGCATTAATTGAAGAAGTGCCATCAAACAACCCTGTGGACTCACCATATGAATAACTTCCTTGTACTGATGCATTAAAGAAATCACTGTAGAAGTTTTTTGTTAAAGTGAAAGCGGCATTCCAAGATTCTCCTTCGCCGGTGTTTGATGCCAAATAGATCCCATCATAAGTACTATCTACCCTTACACCGCCATAATTTGGCCTAATATCCGCCCCTGTAGTAAAGAACTGTGGCCCTCTTAAGTTAACATTTTCATACTTAATAGCCGTAATATTATCATTGTGAATAAATTCCGCAGTGGCGATAATGCCACCCGGTAATTTTTGATCAATAGCAATATTGGTCTTAAATACCTGAGGTAGTTTAAAGTTTGGAACAAATAAATCAACATTTCCTCCAACTCTACCACTACCAGGAAGGGGATCTCTAAATTGATTGTTTACATCCGGGGTAAACACCGGCGTGTTATCCACACCATTAATGGTTAAACTTCCATTGGTAATGCCATTATTGTTATATTGGCCACCTGGCCAAACTAATGGCAACCTTGAGGTGAAAATACCAAAGCCGCCACGTATTTGTGTGGATTTATTTCCATTTACATCCCAGTTAAAACCAGCCCTTGGCGAAAGGTGAATGATGGGATCAACACTTTTTCCTACTCTGGCACCTTGTAAATCCTTACCGGCAGCCTCTAAAAGTGCAACAGATCTAGTATTAAAGTCCTCATTTTCCGCCCCATCTTCCCAATAGGGAATATCTACTCGAACACCAGCCGATATTTTTAAGTTGTCTGAAACGTTGACCTCATCCTGAACATAGAAACCCAATTGGAACAGATTAAATTCTGCAGCACCTTGAGAATCATCACCGATACCCCCTATTAAGGAATAGTTGGTTCTATAACGGTTTGCTTTATTTCCATCAAGAAAATCCTGTAAACTTCCAAAACGATATTCCCCAAAGTTTCTATTAAAGAAAACGTTTTTTACAGAAGAAAACTCATTATGGGTACCTAAAGTAATGGTGTGCTTTCCGTAATAAATCTCAAAGTTATTAGTTAGTGTAACAATATCTTGGGTTAATAGGTTGGCAGTTGAGGCTTGATTAGAGCCAAAGAATATTGTTCCCGCACCGTCTACAATAGAAACACTGGGAAAAGGATTGCCCAAAAAGCCTCTGTCATCATTAACCTTAGTGTAGCCTAAAACTAGGTTGTTTGAAAATTTATCGCCGATTCTGGAACTCAATTCCAAAGAGGTAGAGTTTGTAGTAGAAGGAAAAAACTGTGCTCCATTGTTAAAGTTTATAGTACCGGGAGCAGAAGTTCCAACGGAAATATTTTCAGCTTTTACATAACTATGGCGCAGTGCTAAGTTGTTGTTATCATTTATGTTCCAGTCCAGTTTTGCTATTAACTTGTCACTTACCAAAGAATTTAAATTGTTATCGAAAGTTCCAGGGTTATAGTTGTACTGATTGGTAATAAAATTTTTTAATACATCCAAATCCGCACCGGAAGAATCACCGTTGTAATTACTTACGTTGAAAGGTTGGGGAGTTTCTATTTCCTGTCTTTCATAATTTACGAAAAAGAATAATTTATCCTTAATAATGGGTCCCCCAGCTCTAACTCCATAAGTATTAGCAGTAAACTCCGGCAATTTCTCTCTTTCATCCCCATCACCTAAAAGATCTATAGGTGTTTTTCCTGAAAAGTTTTCGTTGCGCACCAAAGCATACGCAGAGCCTTGGAATTCATTAGTGCCTGAGCGTGTTGTTGCACTAATAGCCCCTCCGGCAAAACCGGAAATTTTAACATCAAATGGCGCAATACTTATTTGAAAAGATTCAATTGCATCCAATGAAATAGGACTTACTCCCGTTTGCCCTCCATTAGTTCCATTTGCTGCCAAACCAAATACGTCATTATTAACAGCACCATCAATATAAATAGCATTAAAACGGTTGTTTTGTCCAGATATTGAAATGATATCATCTCCTCGTACCTGAGCTTGAGGAGTTAAACGTGCAAAATCAGAAATATTTCTGGAAATCGAAGGCAAGGCTTGTATTTTTGCCTGACCAACAACCGTTTCAGCTCCTGTTTTATTAGAACTGAATAGATCACTAGAAGTAGCCGTTAAAACAACTTCATCCAAAGCGGTTGCGGCCTCGGATAATTTAGCGCTTAGTCTTTCTCCCTGACCTAATTGTAAAAAAATATCAGTTCTGTTAAAATCGCTAAAACCAATGTAACTAATAGTAATAGCATAAGGTCCTCCGGTTCTCATGTTGGATATACGGTAATATCCGTCAAAATCCGTAGTAACACCATACTTGGTTCCTGATGGTGTATGCACCGCAACAATGTTGGCTCCCGGTAAGGGTTCGCCTTCGCTATCTGTCACCTGACCGCCAATAGAAGAAGTAGTTACCCCCTGTGAAAAAGCAATTGCTGTAAAAAAGAATACAACAAGCGCGAAGTACATTTTTT
>CAYTDS010000257.1:0-3278 GCA_964436555.1 uncultured Flavobacteriaceae bacterium
TGAACAGCAAATTTGAATTGGAACCTGGTCTGAAAGATGTATCAAAATTAAAAGAATTCTTGGGTAAGTTTTAAAGTGAAAATTCAAGCTTAAGTTATATAATAATTAAAAACCTTAATCAGGAAAGGTCAAAGCAAAAACGATTAATCATTAACGAATAAAGAACAACTAAATATGAGCTATCACGCGAACGAAAAAGGATATTATGGAGAATTTGGGGGAGCTTTTATACCGGAGATGTTGTATCCCAATACAGAAGAACTAAGAGAAAACTATATCCGTATAATGCAAGAACCATCTTTTCAGGAAGAATTTCACCAATTGCTGAAAGATTATGTGGGGCGCCCAACTCCCTTATATTATGCACAACGATTATCCAAAAGGTATAATACCAAAATTTACTTAAAGCGGGAAGATTTATGTCATACCGGCGCACATAAGGTAAACAACACCATTGGGCAAATACTTATGGCGAAGAAATTGGGAAAAAATCGCGTTATTGCAGAAACCGGTGCCGGACAACATGGTGTAGCCACGGCTACTGTTTGTGCCCTAATGGGAATTAAATGTGTTGTGTATATGGGTGAAGTTGACATTGCTAGACAGGCACCCAACGTAGCCCGTATGAAAATGCTTGGCGCAGAAGTTCGCCCTGCACTATCAGGAAGTCGAACTTTAAAAGATGCAACCAATGAAGCAATAAGGGATTGGATTAATAATCCGGTGGATACTCATTATATTATTGGCTCCGTAGTGGGTCCCCACCCCTATCCTGATATGGTAGCGCGTTTTCAATCTGTTATTTCGGAGGAAATAAAAAATCAACTTTTAGAAAAGGAAGGTATAGAAAGTCCTAATTATGTAGTAGCGTGCGTAGGTGGCGGTAGTAATGCCGCCGGAGCTTTTTATCATTTTTTAGATGATGAAAGAGTTGGAATTATTGCGGTTGAAGCTGCAGGAAAAGGAATCGATACCGGAGAAAGTGCAGCGACATCTGCCTTAGGAAAAATTGGGATAATTCATGGAAGCAAAACGCTTTTAATGCAAACACCAGACGGACAAATTACTGAGCCTTATTCTATCTCAGCAGGACTCGATTACCCTGGAGTTGGACCCATGCATGCACATTTGTTTCAATCGGGAAGAGGAGAATTTATTTCTATCACAGATGACGATGCAATGACTGCCGGACTCATGCTTTCACAAATGGAGGGAATTATTCCGGCTATTGAAAGCGCTCATGCATTTGCTATTCTGGAATATAGAAAATTTAGGCCTAATGAAATAGTGGTGATTAACCTTTCCGGCCGTGGCGACAAGGATTTGAATACCTATATTGATTATTTTAAACTATAAATAAAGTGGGGAGTAATCAGTATTGAGAAATATAGTTTAAGAACTCAATATAGATAATGGCGGAAATTTACTCAATACAATCTACTCAATACTTGGTACTATAAAATTATGAACAGAATAAACCAAAAATTACAAGAAAATAAAAAATTACTATCCATCTATTTCACGGCGGGCTATCCCAATTTAGAAGATACTGTAACTATAATTCAAGAATTGGAAAAGAACGGAGTAGATATGATTGAAATTGGATTGCCCTTTAGTGATCCATTGGCTGACGGCCCTACCATTCAGGAAAGCTCCACGGCTGCCCTAAAAAATGGGATGCATACAGAGCTATTGTTTCATCAATTAAAGGATATCCGTAAATCTGTCTCTATCCCACTTATTCTGATGGGGTATTTTAATCCCATGCTACAGTATGGTGTGGAAGCATTCTGTAAAAAATGTCAGGAAATAGAAATTGACGGTATCATCATGCCCGATTTACCATTGGATGTATATCAAGACAATTATGCAGAAATCTATAAAAAATATGGCCTTATTAACATATTTCTTATTACACCGCAGACAAGTGACAAACGCGTTCGGGAGATTGATGTTGCCTCAGATGGTTTTATATATATGGTAAGTTCCGCAAGTGTTACCGGTTCCAAAGCAGGATTTAGTAACACACAAACTGAATATTTTGAACGAATTGCTTCTATGCAACTCAAAAACCCTCAAATCGTAGGATTTGGAATCAATAATGCTAAGACATTTGAACAGGCAACCAAAACGGCCAGAGGAGCAATTATTGGTTCTGCGTTCATTAAACACCTGTCATCAAATGGCGTGACAGGAGTAGCTGATTTTGTAAAAAGTATTCGCTAATTTTAGCCACCAAAAATAGAGTTCAACTAAATGAAAAAAATTATTTTACTTCTTTTAATATGTGTTAATACGCTGGTATTTTGTCAAGAAAATTCCCAGCTAAAATCTCAGGTCCGGCATACCATTGATGAACTTCGGGATTTTGTTGCTATCCCAAATGATGCCCTGGAACATGCCGATATTAATAGAAACATTACTTGGCTAACCAAAAAATTTAACGAACGTGGGTTTAATACAACAGTTTTACCAACAGAAGGAGAATCACTATTTTTTGCTGCGCTTCCTTTGGAAGATAAAAAACCTACTATCTTATTTTATATGCATTTTGATGGACAGTCGGTTGACAAATCCAAATGGGACCAACCCAATCCATATGAAGTAGTTCTAAAAACGGCAGATGGTGAAGCTTGGAAAACGATTTCTTTTGATGAGCTAAATAGCGACATTGATTATGACTGGCGTTTATTTGGGCGTTCAACCTCGGACGACAAAGGCCCCATTGTAATGTTTTTGAATGCCATAGACTTATTAAAAAAGAACAATCAAACCCTTGCATTTAACGTAAAAGTTATTTTGGACGGAGAAGAAGAACGCGGTAGCAATCCACTTCCAAAGGCAGTAAAAATATACAGGGAATTACTGGAAGCCGATTTCCTAGTGATTAATGACGGTCCTGTACACACCTCCGGTAAGCCAACATTGGTATATGGATGCAGAGGCATTGCCACTATATCATTAACTACTCATGGACCAATTACTCCCCAGCACAGTGGCCATTATGGTAACTATGCCCCAAACCCGGGTAGTCAGTTGGCTCAGTTATTGGCAAGTTTTAAAGATGAAGATGGAAAAGTTATCATTCCAAACTTTTATGACGGTATAGTCATGGATGAATCCATAAAAACCATTTTAAAAAGCGTCCCGGATGATGAAGTGGCTATTAAAAAGAACCTTCAAATAAAATCTTCAGAAAAAGTGGGTAACTCCTATCAGGAATCGCTTCAATATCCTTCTTTGAACATTCGCGGCTTAAGTTCGGGATATGTTGGGGA
>CAYTDS010000258.1:0-3248 GCA_964436555.1 uncultured Flavobacteriaceae bacterium
AGGTTATCAGGTTCAATTGATCCCTACTTCCTACAGAAAAAATTTGGTTCATATAACCAATTTCAAAGCGGGTGTTCTTGTTTAAACCGTAACCTAAACCACCATATAGACGGTTACGGTCAAAAATGGGGTTTTCCATGTTGAGGAAAATCTCATTATAGGTAGATACGTACCAGGTTTTTTCTACCATATCTTTATTATTTATAGGAATATTTAATCCCAGAAAATACCGTAGCCGCATACTAAAGTTATCTTCAATAAAACGCTGCTCAAATCTATAGCGATGTTGCAACCGGAATCTTCCAAAAGTTTGTCGAGTTATAAACTGTTGAAAAATACGGTGCTCTTGTACATCGGTTTTATCTAATATATCGGAAATGTAATTTTTGCTTTTTACATAGGCATAACCTATCAGAACATTGTTATTTCCTTCGGTTAAATTATGTCCTACCCCGGTTCTTAAGAGTAACTGTTCTAAATCACCAATAGCATTGTAATTTCTATATTGTATTTCATGGTGCCAATTCCATTTTGTATTAATTTGTTTATTACCAAAATATACAAACCAATTGCCAAAGTTACTTTCTTGACTCATAACCATACTGGAAATCAGAGAAAATAAGATGAAAGCGCTGCTTTTATATCGATATCTTTTTCTGACAGTTTGGCCATTGTTTATCATAAGCACTCTAAATTTAATAGTTTTGTCTAAGTAGTATAAGACAGCAGAATGTGTCTGGTACCATACAAATGAAGATATCCGGATTAAATAGATTCACTATCCTGCGGGAACTAAGAACCCCTCAAAACAGTACTTATTTTAGTATTCCGAAATATCTGTTTTCGTTGGCTAAAAGTTCTGTTGCAGCCAAAATAGCTTGGTCATGGGTTAGATAATAGTCATATAGACCTTCCCTGTAAAAATAGCGCTTCAGTATCTCATCTTCCAGATTTTTCTGTAGCTCTTTCTTCGATTTATCCAAGGCAGTAATTTTACTGGAATTAATTTGAGACAATAGGGTTTTTAAATTTGCTTCTACTTCTGATCCAAAAATAGTATTGTCCTCATTTGTCATAGCTTCTTTAAGCGCTTTTTCTGTTGGTGTTTCAAAACTAAAATTACTTTTTGTAACAAAATCTTTAAAACTAGCAAAATCGCTATCTGAAAACTCAAAATCACCTACTTGGGCTACCTTGTTTTTATAGTAATAATCGGTAGCATAGTCAAACACAAGATTATTTTTTATAAGAGATTTTGTTAGCACATTGGTTTTTTCATCCGTAATTTCAATATCAGGAAGTACTCCTCCGCCATCTTGTACCTTACGACCATTGCGGGTGGTAAAATCTTTGAACTCGGTATTTCTCAAGGCCTTACCCTCCTGATCCCTATGGCCATAATCCAATGCCTGAATACACCTACCGGAAGAAGTATAATATCGAGATATAGTTACCTTTAACTGTGTACCATAAGTAAGCTTTAATGGGCGCTGAACCAGACCTTTGCCAAAACTACGGGCACCCATAATTACGGCTCTGTCCAAATCTTGCAGACTACCGGATACAATTTCGCTTGCAGAGGCACTTCCTCCATTAACCAAAACTACCAAGGGAATTTTTTTGTCCACAACAGTGTTTTTGGTTCTGTATTCACTATTAAATTTTTTTACCTTGGATTTGGTGGTTACAATAAGCTCCCCTTGCTCAACAAATAAATTAGTAATATTTATCGCTTCAGACAATAAGCCTCCCGGATTGTCCCTAAGATCAAGAATTAGGTTTTCGGCACCTTGCCCTTTAAGATCCAGTAAAGCCGCTTTAGTTTGTGCAGTAGCCTTCTCATTAAATTTTGAAAGAACAATATAACCTGTTTTGTCATTTACCATTTTATAATAGGGTACCGCAGCTACTTCAATAGCGTCTCTTTTAATTGTGGTTGTATTTAATTGCCCTTGTCTTTTATAGGCCACCACAACACTGCTGTTGTTAGCTCCTTTGAGAAGTTCACTGGCGTCATCTTTAAAATCTGCAATGGTGATATCTCCTATCTTTACTATTTCATCACCCGCTTTAAGACCAGCCTTGTCTGCCGGGTACCCTTTGTAAGGCTCCACAACTACTAATTTTTCCTTGTAGGAACGCACTATAGCACCAATTCCGGAATACTCACCGGCATTATTAATTCTATAGGCTTCCACATCCTGTTCATTCATGAATTTGGTATAAGGATCCAAATCTTCCAGCATATTTTTAATAGCTGTATCCATGAGTTCTGCAGGGTTAGTTTCATCTACGTAGTTCATATTGAGTTCTTTAAACAACGTAGTAAAAATTTCTATTTGTTTGGCAATTTCAAAGAAATCACTTTTAAAACTACTCCCAAGTACTAGGAAGAGTATGGCTAAGAAGGGGATAACAATTCCTTTTTTCAGTAAGTTGTTCATCATGGCCGTTTTAGTTTAGACTTATATTTTATTTCCAGACTTAATTTTTCCGAGAAAAAGCATCAATAATTTGGGCATTTGCCGGGATATTGCTTCGTAAGTAGGCATTTCGCTACCAAGATATAAAATAAGGAACGCAAACTTTCCCTCTATGTTGTTAAAAACGATATGCTTGTTAAGGCGATAACTTTCGCGCAAAAGCCTTTTTATTCTGTTACGGTCAACGGCCGACTTAAATTTTCGTTTGGAGACGGTAACTCCGGTTTGTATATGTATGTCTTTGACGAGTGCACTTTTTATATAAATTAGTTTTAGCGGATAGCTCGAAACACTTTTACCTTCTGCAAAAAGTTCTTCAAAGATTTTTTTACTTTTTAATTTTTCTTTTTTTGATAATGAAAACTTTTTTGTACTTGTTTCGCTCTGGTTGTTATTTTTAGATTTGTTAGAATCTACTTGAAGGCGCGTTGAGAGTGCTTTTTCTTGTTCTAAAGATGCTATATTTAATTTTGTATCAGTGGTTGCTTTGTCCAAGATGTTTTCAATTTTTTCTTTTAGTGCCTTTTCAAAGTCAATATTACTTTTCGCTATTTCTAATTCAGAAAAACGGAGAAATTGTACACCGTGACTTTCCAGCATCCCTTGCATTTTGTGTTCTTTTCCGTACCTATAATCGTGGTAATTCTCATCTATTTCTATGGCAAGCTGAAGTGCAGGCGAATAAAAATCCACAATAAAATCTAACAACGGTACTTTCCTGTAAAAGGTGATGTCCAAGGAAAGTTGATTAATTTTTTTCCATAG
>CAYTDS010000259.1:0-3235 GCA_964436555.1 uncultured Flavobacteriaceae bacterium
AGTTTTTCAACTTGTAGAATGGCACTAATTAAGAGCCAAACCGGAATATAAAAATTTGTTTATCAATTAGTTATGTAATAACAAAAAACATAAGGATTACAATATAACCGAAAAATACAAGTTTTTATACAAAAACATACCCATGCTAAAAAGGTCTATTCTTGTAGAAAAGAAAGCATCCATAAGCTGCAAACACCAGCAACTGGTTATAGAGACGCAAGAGCGCAGTGCTACAATACCTGTTGAAGATATTGGCTTTATTGTAATTGACCATCCGGAAACATACATAAGTGTTCCCGCATTGAACTTTTTGATAGAAAACAATTCATCTATTATCCTTTGCAATACCCTTCACATGCCTAGTGGTATGTTTTTAAATTTAAATGGCCATCACATTCAGCAGCAATTGTTCAGGTATCAGCTAGAAGCTAGTGCGCCTTTAAAAAAGAAACTTTGGCAACAGACGATTAAAGAAAAGATAAAAAATCAGGGATTGTTACTGGAACGAATTACCCAAAAGAAAAATCAATTTGGTTATTTATCTGAAAAAGTGTTAAGCGGTGACACCTCTAATATGGAGGGTGTAGCAGCCAGTGCCTATTGGAGCGCGTTCTTTGAAACCCCTTTTAAAAGAGAGCGCTTTGGAAATTATCCAAATAACTTCCTGAACTATGGTTACGCCATTCTTAGGGCAGCAACAGCACGGGCACTTTCCGGTAGTGGTTTGTTAAATACCTTAGGAATTCACCACAAGAGCAAATACAATGCCTTTGCTTTGGCCGATGATATCATGGAGCCATACAGACCATTGGTAGATGAGTTGGTGTTCTCTTTAATGGAAACCTATGAGGAACAAGAACTAAACACCACCATAAAATCTGAAATCCTTAACCTACTAACAAGAACAGTTTACTTTAAGGAAGAAAAAAGCCCGTTAATGGTAGGTCTCCAAAAAACAGCAAGTTCCTTACAACAGTGCTTTACGGGGGAACGAAAAAAAATAAAGTACGCAACCCTATGGAATTAAACGGTTACAGAATTATGTGGTTATTTGTATTTTTTGATTTACCAACAGACACGGCCAAAGACCGTAAAAACGCTTCCGGCTTTAGAAAAGACTTATTAAAGGACGGCTTTACTATGATGCAGTACTCGGTATATATGCGCCATTGCGCCAGTAGTGAAAGTGCAGATGTGCATGAAAAACGCATTCACCACTTACTACCGCCGTTGGGAAAAGTGAGTGTACTGCGGATTACGGACAAGCAATTTGGTAATATTCTCAATTTCTGGGGAAGATTAGAAGTTCCCAAAGAACCACAACCCACGCAATTGGAGTTATTTTAAGTACAAGGAGCCCCCTAGCACCCATAATGGGAATTTTAAAACCAAAAAATGCCCAAATTTAGTCTTATGACCACTAAAAGGGTGCATTTTTTATCACGATATTTATCTTTAGTTTACTGACTACCGTATGATAAGTAACCTACCGTCTTTCGACAGAGGTCAAGGTAAAATATTGAGGTTTGGCTATGACGAATCTCGAGCCTCGATTACTACGTTGCCAATCATATCGAAAAACATGGTACGCCCCAATAAAAAAGCATTTTCTGTTTATTTTTCGATTCGCAAACACTACAATTAAAACCCAAATGGTTTAAATAACATTTTTATAGTTGGGGGGGTGTTTGTTGATACTGAATCCAATATGAGTAAAATTAATAATCGCATTAAGTCTAATTATTTATTATTTTAGAACTGTTCTTGCATTACATGCAATAAAGAGGCAATACATCATAATAAGATAGATTCAAATGAATTAGCAAACACAGACCAATAACTTTATTAATGCAAAAACCAATAGTTACAAAACCATAAATTCTTTATTTTTAAAGCGTTAACCTAAAAAAAATCAGATAACCAAAACTTTCAAAATATGAAAACGTCCTTTCAAAACAACGCCTTGTTTATTTTACTTTTTTTTATGTGCATTTTTTATTCCAGAGCTCAGAACGATGTTATTTTAAAAACAGATGGGGAAGAAATGTTAGGTCAGGTAACCGAAATAAATGTTGATAATCTTGTTTTTACCTATAAAAATGAAACGGTTCCATATACAATACCCCAGAAGGATGTTGTTAAAATAACCTTCTCCTCGGGACGTATTCAATATTTCAACAAACCCAGTTCCCTGACATCAAAAGGTAATCTGGAAGACCATCATAACAAGATTGCCGTTTTGCCCTTTGGATACATTAAAGATCAAGACAGTGGATCTGATATTATGACCGAAAAAATACAAAGAGAAACTTATAACATCTTTAAGGACAAGGCTACTGAGCTTCAGTATCAAGACGTTTTGACAACCAATAACCTTCTTGCCAAGGCAGGTATCAATAATAATAATAAAAATGGGTATACAATGGGCGAAATCTGCAATATTCTTGGGGTTGAATATGTTATTCAGGGTACGGTTTCTGTTGAAAAGACTGACGTATCCAGTTATTCAAGCACCAATGTCCAAACGAAAAATAAATCAACTGAAACGGCAACTACAGGCAAAAAGGATATTATTGGAGCTATTTGGAGTACTGCGAGCAAAGGTAGTGCGTCGGCAAGTACTTACGGTATAAGTACCCAAAACTACGCTACCTCCATTAATATGAACATATTTAATGACAAAGGGGACAACATCTTTAGCCAGGATCATAATTCATTTTGGCAGACCGAGGACGCCTATAAGGTTACCTTGAATTTTTTGGCTAAAAAAAGTCCTTTGTATAAACGTTGAAATATATTCATTCGTTGTTTTTGGCGCGATGCATTCCAACATTTGTCGGCACTTTTTTTGTATTAGTGCCTCTAAATAAGTCAAAGGACAATAAACTATAATGATTATTTTACAACGAGACTTTGCCTTTAGAGACAACTTTAGCTCGTTTAAGGTTAAGAATCCATTGGATATTCCAACTTCCCCCATAAGTCCCAACTGGCAAATAAATATGCCACTATAGTGATTTATCGGTATATCAAAATCAATGCAAACACTCCTATTAAAAATTAAGATGCGGTGTTTGTATACCACAACCTTTAAAACCGAAAAATGCCTCAATCTAGCCTTATCACCGCTAAAAAGAGGCATTTTTTATCACGATATTTCCCTTTATTTCACTGATTAACAGACGACAAGCACCGCGCTGATATCGTGTTTTCTAATCTTTAATCAAACCACAAC
>CAYTDS010000260.1:0-3231 GCA_964436555.1 uncultured Flavobacteriaceae bacterium
GCCATTGATAAACTTAGAAGTGCAAATACAAAGGCTGATAGAGAAATCCAAATAGACGTTTCGGACGTATATACGCTAGGTGTGGAGAGTACACGGCCCGAGTTAATGGATGTTCAGGAAAATTTGAATAAAATAGAGCCTAAATATCAAATTGTTTTAGACGCCCTTTTTTTTCAGGGAATGACACAGCAAGAGGCCAGCGAAGAATTAGATATTCCTTTGGGAACTATTAAATCAAGGCTTAAAATTGGTCTTAGGGAACTAAGAAAAATGTACGGTACTTCCATGATACTATTTATTTTAATAAACTTTTGGTTATGAAAGAAAAAATAAAATTATTCCTTGACACTGACTTATTGGAAAAGTATCTGTTAGGAACTACAACCGCCGAAGAAAATTTACAAGTAGAACGTTATATCGCCATGTATCCCGAAGTTAGAGATACCTACAATGAACTGCAAGAGAATTTAGAGGCATTTGCCAAAATATACGCAATAAAACCACCAAAAGGTCTTAAAGACCGTATTCTTACTAAAATTAAGAAAGGTAATTCTAATAGAAGAAAATTCTATAGATACGCAGTTGCAGCAAGTTTTGCAGCCTTTCTTTTTGCAGGTTCTTCTTACTTCTTTTACAACCAAAATAGAAGTCTGCAAGAAGAAAACGCTATGGTTACCAACAAAATAAAAGATTTAGAGGTGGTTATGCGAGAGCAATTAGAAGATGTTCGCAATCAATTTATAGTCCTTAATAATCCCATGACTAAAAAATATAATGTTAACGGAAACAAAAAGGCTAAAGAATTAAAAGCCGTTGCATATATTAATCCCGTTAAAAAACTATCCTATATCAATGTTAGCAATTTGCCAAATTTACCTGAAGATCAATGTTTTCAACTTTGGGCAGAGGTAAATGGTGAAAAAATCAATCTGGGAATTATTAAAGAATTGGATGACAAATCTAAATTGCTGGCACTTCCTTATGCAGAAAATGCTGTAAGTTATATTACTATAGAACCAAGAGGAGGCAACCATACTCCCACGGTAGAAAACATAGTGGCCAACATAGCATACTAAGCCCCATAAACTTAAAGTTTCACAAAACCCCCAAAAAAAGGGGGGTTTTTTAGTATCTTTGTTAAAACAGTGTCCATGAAATTAGCGCTCTTAACAATTTTAATTCTTGCTGTTGCTTTTGCCGGAATTGCCGTAAAATTATGGCTAAAAAAAGATGGTAAATTTGCCGGCACATGCGCCAGTCAAAGTCCGTTTTTGAATAGCGAGGGTGAGGCTTGTGGTTTTTGTGGAAAACTTCCCAGCGAACAAGATTGCAAAAAAGACGTTCAGGCTTAATAGCAATAGATTAAATTAAATAGCCGAGCTAGTATTAAGAAAATGACTTGGGTAAAATAGAAGCTACACTTAACGATATTATTACAAGGGCTAAAACAGGTAATCAAATAGCTTTTAGTACCCTTCTGGATACCTTCTGGAACGATGTATATGGTTTTCAACTGAAACGAACTAAAAATGAAAATGATGCGGAGGATATTACTATCCAAACATTTTCAAAAGCATTTGATAAAATAGGCTCCTATGACGAGTCCTATGAATTCAGAACATGGCTCATTACCATTTCCAAAAATCTACATGTAGATCTCATTCGAAAAAAGAAGAGAACTATACTAGACAGCACAGAGGGCAATAGTGAAGATGCCATTAAAAAAGTGCTCGATGACACCCCCACCGTTGAAGATCAATTAATTACTGAGCAAAATTTAGCCACTTTACTTCAATGTATTAAAAAGCTAAAACCGGACTACCAGAAAATAATAAATTTAAGATATTTTAATGAGTTAAGCTACATAGAAATTGCCGCAAACCTTAATGAGCCTATTAACAGTGTTAAAGTGAAGCTCCTAAGAGCTAAGAAGCTACTGGCAGAAATTATTAAAAATAATCGAGATCAATAATCTTATTCTCCCTCATACTCTCTCTAAATATAGAGCAATTACTTTTGTATCTTTGCGTAAAAATGTACCATGAGTGTTGAGACGGATGCAAGTGTAATACCCCCAAAAGGAAAACCCAAATGGTTACGGGTAAAGTTACCTACAGGCCAAAAGTATACTCAGCTAAGAGGTCTAGTAGACAAATACAAGCTTAATACCATTTGTACTTCCGGAAGTTGCCCTAACATGGGAGAATGTTGGGGAGAGGGTACCGCTACTTTTATGATTTTAGGTAACATATGTACTCGTTCTTGCGGTTTTTGCGGGGTAAAAACTGGCCGACCAGAAGAAGTAGATTGGTCCGAACCCGAAAAAGTTGCCCGTTCAATAAAAATCATGGGAATAAAACATGCCGTTATAACCTCTGTGGACAGGGATGATATAAAGGACATGGGTTCCATCATTTGGTCCGAAACGGTAAAGGCCATCCGCAGAATGAACCCGGAAACAACTTTGGAAACCTTAATTCCAGATTTTCAAGGAATTACTACCCACTTAGACCGAATTGTAGCTGTTTCGCCGGAGGTAGTTTCACATAACATGGAAACTGTTAAAAGACTAACAAGAGAGGTTCGTATTCAGGCAAAATATGAGCGTAGTTTAGATGTTCTGAAGTACTTAAAAGATAGTGGCGTATCACGGACTAAGTCCGGAATTATGTTGGGTTTAGGAGAATTGGAAGACGAGGTTATTGAAACAATGCAGGATTTAAGAATGGCCAATGTAGATGTTGTAACCATAGGTCAATACTTGCAACCTTCAAAAAGACACTTACCTGTAAAAGAATTTATTCTACCTGATCAATTCGAAAAATATAAAACTCTTGGCTTAAAAATGGGCTTTAGACATGTGGAGAGTGGGGCTTTGGTAAGATCATCTTACAAAGCGCATAAACACATTGAATAACATAAAGATGTGGCCTACTTTTATCCAAATATTCCATTTACTTAAAATAAGCTTAGCATTTGAGATGTTTTGTGAAATTTAGTGCTTTGGTAAATTGTTGCAATCCGGTCAACTTTTTCTAACAACTTCAAAAAAAGTCAAATGAAACCTATACGCATCGGAATAAATGGGTTTGGCCGAATAGGCAGAACACTCTTTAGATTATTATGTGAACATCCAAATATTGAAGTAGTTGCAATTAATGATTTAGCCGAGAGCAGAATCCTATCTCACTTACTAAAATATGATAGTATTCATGGCGTTTTGCAAAAGGA
>CAYTDS010000261.1:0-3221 GCA_964436555.1 uncultured Flavobacteriaceae bacterium
TCAAAATTATTCTGAATTTCATCTGCAAGCCGGATTGATTTTTTTCCGGCACCGAAAAGGGTTACCATATTCAGTTTTCCGGCGTTTTCAATTTCAGGAAAATCGGATTTTAAGGCATCGGCAAAAGGCAATTGAAAGTGAACACTCTTCATTATTTCCCCATCCATTACACCTTGCATTACAACTCGGTACAAACGATCCGTGTTTTTGTAGTGCCGGTCATAACTTACCTCATCTCTAATAAACAGGGCAATTAAGAGACAGGCGGCTATTCCAATGGCAAAACCTCCGATTTTGATAAAGCCGAATACTTTGTCTTTGGACAAGTTTCGCCAAGCAATTTTGAAATTATTTTTTATCATGGCTTTATTTTGATTGGTTTTTTTAGAAGGGAAAATGACACCTCATGATAGGAATCGATTTTCATGCCATAATCACAACTATATGAATTTCAGTATTTTATACTAAAATTAATATAAAACATTATTTTAAAGTGTCCAATATTTGGACATGTATAGTACAAATTATGTACAGTATAAGCGCATCGGATAAACGCTATTCCTTAAAAATTCACACCCATGCTATTGAAGCTAAGGGGGAGTACTTTATTCTGACCTCAAACTCTTCACAGGATTTGCCATAGCTACTTTTATAGCTTGAATACTAACTGTTATAGCCCCAATAAATAATGAAATTGCCCCGGCCAAAGCCAACAACCAAAAAGATAGTTCAACACGGTAGGCAAAATTTTGAAGCCAATAATTGTTTGCCCACCAAGCAATTGGGGCAGCCACAACTAAGGCGATAATCACCAGTCGTAGGAAATTGGAGGTATGTAAAATTAATATTTGGGAAACGGTCGCCCCTAAAACTTTTCTAATACCGATTTCTTTAATTCGTTGATTAATTGATAAATGCGCCATGCCTAGCAAGCCGATGCAACAAATAATTAAGGATAGAATGGTAGCGATATTGACTAATTTTTGCCATCTTAATTCTTGTTTATATGCTCTTGCATTCAGCTCATCCAAGAAGTCGTATTTAAATATAGCATCTGGCATGATTTTTTTGTAAACCTTATCCAGTGCCATCATTGCTTCCTGTTGTTTTGACTTTTGAAATTTGACTAGAATTTTCCCGTACGGAACTTGCAACATAGAAATGACCATCGGCTTGATAGGCTCTCTTAGCGAGCCAAAATGAAAATCTTTCACCACCCCGATTATTGTTTTTATTTGTTCACCTTCCTCATTTTCAATCAATTTTATAGATTTCCCAATAGGTTCTGATAAACTGCTTTCTTTAACGAAAGTTTCATTTACAATAACTGAATTGGAAAGGTCGGTTGCGAAATTGGTAGAAAAATTTCGCCCCAGAATAACTGGAATTTCGACATCGGGTAGATAATTTTCATCGACCCTCTGAAACTGGGATTCTAATTGCTTATTATCGACCATTACCCTACCCGAAAAATGATTCAAAACATAAGAAATCGATTTTATTGCTGGTTCTTTAGATAATTCTTCCTTTAAGACCCTTCCAATGGCAGCATAATCTCTATTTCCTGAAATGGAGGTGGTAATGATTTGTTCTGGGTTATAGCCTAAATTCTTAGTGTGTATATAATCCATTTGTGAACGGAATACAATAGCAGTAATAAGTAAAAATATACCTAACACAAATTGAAAAACCACCAAACCACTTCCAGCAAAATTTTTACCACTCCATTTGAGTTTATTGTAAAGCACTTCAGATGGCTGTAATTTAGAAAGGACAAAAGCCGGATAAAGGCCTGCAAGTAAAATGATAAAGCCAAAAATCAAGGATAGATAAGCCGCCGACTGAAAATTCAGCATTTGGCTAAATACAAAGTGTTTGGCAGCTAGGTTATTGAAAAGAGGAATCAGAAGCTTTATAGCCAAAAGAGAAAGTAAAAATGAAATGCTACATAAGAAACCGGACTCAATAAGAAATTGGGAAATAATTTGAATTTTATTACCTCCAGCAATTTTTCTGATCCCTATTTCCTTTGCTCGTTTTAAGGCAGTGGCAATATTTATATTTATAAAATTAATGACCGCCATTATCAAAATAATTAGGGCAATAGCGACAAAAACGATAGAATAAAAAGGATTGCTGGTGTTTACAACCCCAGACTCACCATTAAAATCATTGCCAGTCAGTAGCGGATTCAGATGTACATCCGTTATGTTTTGTAACCCATAACCGATTTGGGAATCGAAACCATATCTCGCGATATTTTGCTTCACTTGGTTTTTAGCATGGATTGCAAACACACGATCGAATTTTTGTTTAATTACTTCTAAATCGGATGTTGGTTCTAAGACTACGAATGTCCCTAAATAGGTGTTCAGCCAATTGGTGTCTTTAAATGAAAGCCCTAGGAAGTCGAAGGGAAGTAAAATATCAAATTGAATGGAAGAGTTTTTTGGCGGGTCTTTTGCTACCGCTGAAATTATTAAAGGTTCTTTTAAACGCTGATAAGAGGGGTCTGAATCCATACGCAGAACTTTACCCACAACATCGGTAGAGTTAAAAAGTCGTAATGCAGTACTTTCGGAAAGCACGGCGGTATTCACTTCTTTTAAGGCTGTTCGAACATCACCATACAACAACGGAAAAGAAAAGACCTCAAAAAAAGCATTATCAACAAAAAGAGTATTTAAACTTAGTGTTTTCTCATTGGTAGAAACATCGTTATTAATTTCACCACCCATTACACGAACATAATTTTTTATTTCTGGTACTGCTTCTTGAAATGCCTTCCCTTGAACTTGACCGGTAGTACCTAAGGTTTGGGCTTTGGCACCTTTGTATTCTACAAAATTTGTGGTGATTCGATATAAGTTTGGATTGTTAGCATGAAAATCATCAAAACTATGTTCATCTTTCAAGTAAATTAAAGCTAGAAGCAAACAGATGATAGCCACTGCCATACCAACGATATTTATCAAGGAATAAAACTTGTTTTTCCAGAGGTTTCTTAAACCGATTTTTAGATAGTTTTTAAACATAATAATACCTTTTTTGTTCTATTCTTTAAAGCATCCTCTTTTTTAAAGAGGGGAATGAATCTGCCAAAGGCAGATAAAGGGGAGATTTCTCTTGGGAACATGTTCCCTAATCCCTCCTCCCAATAGCTATCGGAACCAATACATCGGAACACCTTCCATTTTAAAGGGAAGTGTTTTTTTATTCTG
>CAYTDS010000262.1:0-3211 GCA_964436555.1 uncultured Flavobacteriaceae bacterium
CATCACACAACTTTTTGGAATTCAGTATCCTATTATTCAGGCAGGGATGGTTTGGGCAAGTGGTTGGCGTCTGGCTTCGGCCGTTTCCAATGCAGGAGGATTAGGCCTTATCGGAGCCGGATCCATGTATCCAAATGTTTTACGGGAGCATATTCAGAAATGTCAGCAGACCACCGACCATCCTTTTGGGGTGAATGTGCCGTTACTGTATCCGGAAATTGAAAAATTGATGGCCGTAATTACGGAAATGAAGGTGAAAATAGTTTTTACTTCAGCGGGTAACCCAAAACTTTGGACTCCTTTGTTAAAAGAAAGCGGAATAAAAGTAGTTCATGTCGTTAGCAGTGTGAAATTTGCATTAAAGGCCCAAGAAGCCGGCGTTGATGCTGTTGTTGCCGAAGGTTTTGAAGCCGGTGGGCATAACGGAAGAGAAGAAACCACTACCATGACATTGATTCCTTCGGTTAAAGAAAAAATAAAAATTCCGCTTCTAGCTGCGGGCGGAATTGCTACAGGGAGGGCTATGCTAGCCGCTATGATTTTGGGTGCTGATGGGGTCCAAATAGGTAGTCGCTTTGTAGCTAGTAATGAAGCCTCTTCTCATCCTGCGTTTAAACAAAAAGTTGTTGAAGCAGCAGAAGGAGATACGCAATTGACCTTAAAGGAATTGGCGCCGGTAAGACTCCTTAAGAATAAATTCTTTAAGGACATTCAAGATTTATATAATCAAGGGGCAAGCGTTGATCAACTACGTGATTTACTGGGACGGGCAAGGGCAAAACGCGGTATGTTTGAAGGGGATATGGAAGAGGGTGAATTAGAGATAGGTCAGGTAGCTTCCCTAATTCATGATATAAAGCCTGCTGCCACCATCATGTCAGATATTCTAGCCGAATTTCAACAGGCAAAAAGAGAAGTACAGGGCTTATCATTGGGGTTTGGTGTAATTTAATAAGAAACGAAGCATACCAAAATAACCCGGTATTGTTAAATTGTTTTCGATATACTGAAAATTTTAAAATTCTATTTATATTCAACTCGTGAATTTAAACTATTTGTAATGGCATATCTAAATACAACTGCCCAAAAAGACAATACCTATGATGCGATTGTCATTGGTTCAGGAATAAGCGGCGGTTGGGCAGCAAAGGAACTTTGTGAAAAAGGGCTTAAAACCTTGGTCTTGGAGCGGGGAAGAATTGTGGAGCACGTGGTCGATTATCCTACCATGAACCTAGATCCGTGGGATATGGAATTGCGAGGCGGGCTTACCCCTGAGCAAAAGAAGAAGCATTATAAAAACGGGCAATCCAATTGGGTAGGGCAGGATACGGAGCATTTCTGGGCCGATGACGAGGCCAATCCTTATACAGAAGTAAAACCTTTTCTATGGTTAAGGGGACACCAAATGGGAGGAAAATCGCTGCTGTGGGGAAAACAGACTTATCGTTGGAGCGATTTGGATTTTGAAGCCAATGCAAAAGATGGTTATGGTGTTGATTGGCCAATTCGGTACAAGGATATTGAACCCTGGTATACCTATGTAGAAAAATTTGCCGGGATTAGTGGGGAGGCCCTTGGATTACCGCAATTGCCGGATAGTCATTTTCTTCCACCCATGGAGTTGAACTGCGTAGAAAAACACATTAAAGAGCGAATAGAAAAGGACTTTCCCGGGAGAAATATGATTATTGGTAGGGTTGCCCATCTTACGGAGCCCCTCAATGGACGCGGCCAATGTCAGAATAGGAATCGATGTAGCCGAGGCTGCCCTTATGGCGCTTATTTCAGCAGTAATGCCGTTACCCTTCCTGCAGCGAATGCTACGGGGAATTTAACTATTAGGCCTTATTCCATCGTGCAATCCTTGATTTATGATGACAAAAAGGGAAAAGTTACCGGGGTACGCATTATAGATGCCGAAACCACTGAGGATATAGAATTTTCTGCCAAGATTGTTTTTGTAAATGCTTCTACCTTAAGCACTACCCAAATCCTTATGAACTCCACCTCCAGTCGTTTTGAAAACGGACTAGGCAATGATAGTGGGGAACTAGGACATAATCTTATGGACCATACCTATAGAGTGGGTGCCATGGGCAAAGTAGATGGCTTTGATGATAAGTATTATAAAGGTAGAAGACCCAATGGAATTTATATTCCCAGATATGTGAATATCGATGAGAAAACGAAATCAGATAAATTTCTCCGTGGTTTTGGATACCAAGGGGCAGGATTCCGTGGAGGTAATCCCGCGAATATTGAATCTTTTGGTGCAGATTATAAGGACAGCATATTAAAACCGGGACCTTGGGAATTTTTTATTACCGGTTTTGCGGAATGTCTGCCTTATCATGATAATCAGGTTTATTTAAACAATGACGTCTTGGATAAATGGGGACAACCTACCTTATCCATAGATGCGGAGTTTAAAGCCAATGAAAAAGCCCTGAACAAACAAATACAGGAAGATGCCGTAGTGATGCTGGAAAAGGCAGGATTAAAAGACGTAATGGGCTTTGATAACGACCACCCACCCGGATATGGGGTACATGAAATGGGCACGGCAAGAATGGGACGTGATCCAAAGACATCTGTTTTAAATGGGTTTAACCAGATACACGGCGCCAAAAACGTATTTGTTACTGATGGTGCCTGTATGACCTCTTCCTCTTGCGTAAATCCGTCATTGACCTATATGGCATTGACGGCCAGGGCAGCTGATTATGCAGTTTCTGAATTAAAAAAGAATAATATTTAAACGATATGGATAGAAGAAGTGCTCTCAAAAAAACAGGTGCGCTGGCAGGTGCAGCCGTCGCCATGCCGTCGCTATTTTCTATATTTCAAGCTTGCCAATCCGAAACGCGAATCGATTGGGAGCCTGAATTTTTTACCGAAAACGAAGCCAAAACCATTGCATCATTAATAGACACTATCCTTCCAAGAACAGAAACGCCCGGTGCGCTGGATGTTAAGTCTGACATATTTATTGATAAGGTAATTGCGAAAACATATGACCTACAGGCGCAGGAAAAAATACGTGCAGATATTGCTGCCTTTAATGTGGATTGTGAGAAGGAGTATGGAAAACCTTTCTCGGAATTGAATGCATCAGACAAGTCTAAAATGTTGGTAACTGCAGAAGCCAATTCCGGTAAATTTAGTCCGGGGGTATGGGGTACTGCGGTAGGTAAACAAGAACCCGTAG
>CAYTDS010000263.1:0-3209 GCA_964436555.1 uncultured Flavobacteriaceae bacterium
TTACAATTACTGGACGCTTCTTTAAAATTAGAGGAACTAATTTTTAAAGCTTCTCCCAATTGGCAACCAGCCAACATCAGGGAATTACTATCAAAAATTTATTACTTGACTATGGCCACTGCCGGAGCCGGGTATATTGAATTATGGGAGTGGGATCAAATTGAAGTCTCGCTTACTCCTGGTAAAACGGATGATATGACTTTAGGAGAACTCACCAAGGTTTTACAAAATGCGCGTAGTGCTGTAGAATGGAGTGCTGCCATGGTGAAGGCTAATTATCAGGAAATAGTGGATAGCTATACCGATTTTGAGCCACTGGCCTATGGTTTTACGGATGATAAAATTAGAGGATCGGTTGCGCTTTACTTAGGGGAAAGTGTTGGCGAATTAGGCGATATTTTAGCCAAGGAGTCCGAGTTAACCAATAAAGTACTTGATATTCCCAACCAGAGCACCTTTCGGGGATTAAATTCCGGTTATGCTTTAGGAGAATTGGTGGTGGTTGCGGGTTCCCCGGATGGCATAGAGGTGGATTCGGATAAAATTTACATCTTTCAACGCCCTCCGGCAGATTTGAAGCCTGTTGCGGGAATCGCAACCGTTTCCGAGGGAAATATGGTTTCCCATGTGCAGTTGTTGGCTAGAAATTTGGGAATTCCTAATGCAGCACTTTCCGGAGATAATTTACAGGCACTAAGAAAGTACAGTGGTAAAAAGGTCTTTTATGCGGTTTCCAATAAGGGAAATGTCATTATGAAGTTGGCAGGCGACATGACTCTGGAGGAGCAAAACCTTTTCGCTACAAAAAAACGAAGTGAGGAGAAGATAAAAGTGCCTGTGGAGCAAATTCGACTAGACGAAACCAACATTCTAAATCTTCGGGATGTAGATGCGAGTGAATCCGGGAAACTTTGTGGGCCCAAAGCTGCAAATTTGGGACAATTAAAGAAAATGTTTCCGGATATGGTGGTGGAAGGTTTGGTTATACCATTTGGTATTTTTAGAGCGCATATGGACCAAAATATGCCGGGGCAAAATACAACCTACTGGAAATTTCTGAATTCTATGTTTGCTCAGGCAGAATCGATGCGTTCCAAAAATACACCTGAAGCTGAAGTAGAAAAATACCAATTGGAACAATTGAAAATCTTACGGGAAGCCATGGATACAATGACTCTAAGTCCGGCTTTCGTGGCACAACTGGAAAACAGTTTTACCAAGATATTAGGAAAGGGATTGGGAGAGATACCGGTCTTTTTGCGCAGTGATACCAATATGGAAGATTTAAAGGATTTTACCGGTGCAGGTTTAAATCTTACGATTTTCAATGCGGTAGAAAAGGAGAAAATCTTGCAAGGAATCCGAAATGTTTGGGCATCTGCTTATACCGAACGTAGTTTTAAATGGCGACAACAGTATTTGTTAAATCCCGAAAATGTTTTTCCATCCATTTTAGTGATACCGAGTGTGGATGTGGATTACTCGGGGGTTTTAATTACCAAAGGAATAAGTTCGGGTAATGACAATGATTTAACCGTTGCCTTTAGTCGGGGAGCGGGTGGGGCGGTAGACGGACAAGCAGCTGAATCCTATCTAATTCGGATGGACACAAGTTATGAACTATTAGCCCCTGCAAGAGAGAGCCGATATAACAGTTTGCCGGCAACCGGTGGCACAGCTAGGAATACTGCTACTTTTGAATCGCGCGTGTTGAACGAACAAAACATTCAGGAAATTTGTGAATTGGCAGAATTGATTCGGGATATGATGGCCAAAGAAACCAATTCAGATTATAAAGGAGCCTATGATATTGAACTCGGGTTTAAGGACAACAAATTATGGCTATTTCAGATTCGTCCGTTTGTAGAAAACAAAAACGCCCAAAGCTCTGCCTATTTGGAGTCCATTACGCCAAAGATAGACAACAAGAAGAAGATATCACTTTCAACTAAAATATAGCATGTCTAAATATATAAAACTTCTGATTCTAGTATTGGTTTGCTCTGCTTTTGCAACGGTGAACTATCCAATTGACGGTTATGAACTAACTGGCATAAAACGGCTTAAAAGATTGGAGTTAATCCAAAGTGGAGAAATTGTAGATCCACGTGCCTTACCACCCGGTGCCTTAAAATTAACAGCCGATATTAAACTTAATTTATTGTCCCGTAAAGGGGATAGCACAGCTACTTTACTTCAACGGGATTCAGCCTTTCAACAGGAGGTCAATACGCTCTTCAGGGGCTTGGATAGGAGCTATTCACTTACTATTTTAGATATTTCTGATCCCAATAACGTACGGTATGCCGATCGAAATGAAAAAGCAGGCTATCAGCCTGGAAGCGTTGGTAAATTGGCAGTTTTGGTTGGGTTATTCAACCAATTGGCAAAAATATATCCCGATTCATGGGAAAGCAGAACGCAATTATTAAAGGACAAATCCGTAAAAGCAGGTGTGTGGGGACTTACCGATGAGCATACTGTACCCATTTTTAATGTGGAGACGAACACCCAAGTTAAACGACAGGTTATTGCCAGTGATGTTTTTACGCTTTATGAATGGACAGACCACATGCTTTCGGTCAGTAATAACGGAGCGGCAAGTATTGTATGGAGAGAGGTATTGCTTATGGCTGCTTTTGGAAAAGATTATCCGGCGCTAACCGAGGAAGAAGCCAATACTTATTTTAAAGAAACACCACGAAAGGAAATAACGGATTTGGGCAACGATGTGGTAAACTTACCACTTCGAGATTTGGGCATTACTTCTGATGAATGGCGTCTGGGTAGGTTTTTTACAAGAGGAGCCAATACTTATGTAGGGGAGAAAGGGGGCAGCATTGGTAGTACTCTTGGGCTCATGAAATTTTTAGTGCAACTGGAACAGGGCAAGGTTGTGGATGAAGCTTCCAGTTTAGAAATGAAACGGTTAATGTACATGACGGATCGTCGCATTCGCTATGCACAATCACCGGCTTTAAAGGAAGCGGCAGTATACTTCAAATCGGGAAGTCTGTATAAATGTGATCGGACCAAAGGTGAGGAATGTGGCAAGTACATGGGCAATGTTCAGAATTTTATGAACTCTGTTGCCATCATAGAACATCCGGACAACTGCAACTATATCGTAGTGCTGATGACCAATGTGCTGCGTAAAAACTCCGCTACTGACCATATGTATTTGGCCTCCAGAATCGATAAAATTATTA
>CAYTDS010000264.1:0-3208 GCA_964436555.1 uncultured Flavobacteriaceae bacterium
ATACCGGAGGTGCAGGAACAACTAATCAACCTCAGAATGCACCGGAGGATTTTTCCCCGGGAGACAGGGGTTTTTAAGATTACCTAAAGTGATTGGGTATAACTTAGAGGTGAGGAATTTCAGTTTTTGATTGCACATAAAATCGGAACTCTTTTGTAGCTTTGAAAGATGAAGGAAGAACTGCATATTGCCTTAATACAGACATCCTTAATTTGGGAGAATCCACAAGGGAATAGGGAAGTCCTTTCGGAGAAAATACAGTCCATTTCGGCAGAGGTTGATCTCCTTATCCTCCCCGAGATGTTTAGTACCGGCTTTACGATGCAGCCCGGAAATATTCCAAAAGGCGAGGGTCAGAAAACTTTGGACTGGATGTTGGATATTGCCAAAGAAAGAAAATTGGCGATAACAGGAAGTACTATTTTCTACGCGAATGGAAACTATTACAACCGCCTTTTTTTTGTTAAAGCAGATGGAAAAGTGGCTACCTATGATAAGCGCCATACGTTTACCTTAGCTGGAGAAGATAAGGTATATAAAGCAGGGACAGAAAAGTTGCTTGTTGATTACAAGGGCTTTAAGATTTGCCCCTTAATCTGTTATGATTTGCGCTTTCCTGTGTGGGCAAGAAATGTTGAGGATTATGATGTTCTGATTTATGTTGCCAATTGGCCAGCTCCAAGAATTAGGGCATGGGATACACTATTACAGGCACGGGCTATTGAAAATATGACATATTGTGTTGGGATAAATAGAATTGGTAAGGATGCTGTGGGTCATGAATATCCCGGACATTCTTCGGTTTATGGGGTTTTAGGAGAGCAGTTAGCATTTTCGCAAAAAGAAGAAATACTTCACGTAACTTTAGTTAAGGAAATAATTAGCACTACGAGGCAAAAATTAAAATTTTTGGCAGATAGGGATACCTTTAATCTGGAATTATAAAGGTTTGTTCCAGTTCCCAGTTGGCACGAACATCAATTTCATCCGGATAATAACTAATTTTCTCAGGTTGTATTTTTTGCAAGTAATTTCCCGTATCCCATTGTCTATTGCCATTGGTATCAAAAATTGCCCTAAGAAGATATTTACCGGGGGGGATAAGATTAAACTCCAAAAGCTTAGGTTCTGTAATGTAGATTTCTCTTTTCAGAACCTCTTTATCATCTGTCAACTGCACCAGCAAAGGATACTCTACTGCACCGGAAAGGGTTAAACGCAAATTTCCAAAATCGGCATAACTCTTGGTAGTTAATTGATATACCACAGAGTCATTTACTTCCCCAAAGAAATCTTCAATGGCCCCCTCATAGAGGTCTAATGTATATCTCTCATTGGGTTCCAGAAGAAAGTTTATATCTACTTTGTTTTGTGTGCTATCTAAAGTGGTATTAAAAGGCACAGCCAGAGAATCTTTGTTCATAATATATATTTTGGAAGAATCTATTCTTGTAATGGGAGTATTGGCCAAAATGGAAAAACGCTCCCCAAAATTTAATGCCCCTTTTTGGCTAGGCGTAATAAGGAGTGTATCCAGCGGCAGTTTTCTGCTTTTGAGGGTAAAAGTATCTTTAAGACTTAATTTCTCATTGGTTACCGTAAACTGCAAGGAGTCGGCTTCAAATGGTGTAAACCAGAAGTTGAGTGTATCTTTTTCACGCTCTTTGTTAACAAGAGTTCGTATACTGTCCGGTAAGGGAGTTAAAGGGGCTATTCTAATGTGTTCTCCTTCACCTTGATACCCAAATATAATTTTGTTTTTTGCCGCAAAACTTGGAACACTTAAGGTGTAATCCGGAATTTCTTTAAATAAGTTCAGCAGGTAAATAGAATCTGTAGGCAAAGAAACCGTATCCTGCAAGAAGGCTATTTTATCTACTCTCTGGTTAAACATATTGTTTTTCCCCTGATCCTTAAGAGCAAATAAAGCATAGTTTCCGGCCTTTAGATTTTTGAGGTGAAATATCGTAGTGCTATCCAAAGTGTTAGTCAGGTAGTTGGGTAATTTCTTATAAACGGTAGAATCGTTGTAAGTACTGTCTATCTCATATAACAATACACTTATAAACGTATCGGCTTTTCTTTTGAAAGCATCCTTTACCACCCCTGAAACTACCAGAGAATCTATGTAGTCCCCGGTAGAAAATACATAGGTTAAAAAGCTATTCGGGTTGCCTTCATTATTGTCCACGATACTTTGACCAAAATTTAAGGTGTATGTGGTATTTTCCTTTAGCGTGTCTTTTATGGTAATTTCAATAAACTTACTAGTGCCACCCTGCGGAATAATTTGAGGTGCATATTTAAGCGGTGGGGATATTATTAACTGTTCCTGAATGTCATTAAGTTTAATGTATTCATCAAAATAAAGTTTTATTTTCTTTGATGTAAAGTTTATGGACATATCTGCAGGCTCTGCTTTTAAGAGCTGCGGAGGAGTCAGATCCTTGGGGCCTCCTGAAGGGGTTCCTCTTCTGGCACATTGTACACCTGCAAAAACCAGTAGGAGAATAAAGAGATACCCTAAAATGCGCTTCACCATGAAATAAATAGTCTGTGAAACAAAGTAACAACTAATTTACAGAATTGTAAAATTAGGGCACCACAGCCATTGTTGCAACATACAGGGTTATACCTTCAGTTTTCTTCAAAGCCATTGCGCAAGATTCAATAGTTGCACCTGTAGTTATAATGTCATCTACCAAAAGCACATGCTTGTGCTTTAACAAATCTATATCATTCAGTTCAAAAAGGGATTTATCATGTTGCCAACGGCTCAACCTTCCTTTTTTTGTTTGGGTCTTGGTATTTGCAGTTTTAAAGAGAACTATGTCATTATATTCGGCACCAATATGATACGCCAATCTTTGACCAAATTTTGCTACTTGATTATAACCTCTTTTTCGTAATTTTTTCTTGTGAAGCGGAACAGGAATTACATAATCAATATGTGATAATGCTAATTCTTCTTTCAATACTTGCCCAAACCAATCCCCTAAAAAAACACCTATTTCCTCCTGATTTTTATACTTTAAGTAATGGATAAGCGTTTTTACAATGCCATTTTTTGTGAAAAAAAGGAAGGAATTACACTTTTTAATGTCTATTCTACCATAGAAAATCTTGTCAACAGGGTTTTCATCGGTAAAATTGTACTCGGTGAGTGGTAACTGGTTTCGACAAACGGTACACAATAATCGTTCACCTA
>CAYTDS010000265.1:0-3199 GCA_964436555.1 uncultured Flavobacteriaceae bacterium
ACAATTGCCTCGTGCATAATTAATAGCAGTCCCTCTAATTTTTTCTTATGAAATGCAGGTTGCACCATTCTGCGGTGTTTACGCCAAAATTCTCCATTAGATGTAAGTAAACCATCGCCAATATACTTGGCTAAATCCTTGGTTTGTAAAGAAGATTTATTGTAATTCTTATGATTTTTTTGAAGGATATGATTGATTATTTTAGCGCTTCTGGTAAAAACCACTTTATTACCAAAGCCTATATTAACCAAAAAAGTGTCCCCATATTGTTCAAAATTTTCATTGTGAAAGGGTAATGGATTTTTTAATATACGCTCCCGGTTACGAAATACCGTTAATTGAGAAATAGAAACCAATTCTTTTTGCATGCTGATTGCCATATTATGTTTGTGGGTTTTCGCTTTAGCTAGAACATTAATTGGCGCAAGTGGTTTTGCTAGGTGGTTCTAAAATAGTCCTGGCTGCATTCCTCCTTTAATTTTACCCAAATGCCTGTAAGCCAATTCTGTTACCTCTCTACCTCTTGGTGTACGCATAATAAAACCTTGCTGAATCAAAAAAGGTTCGTAAACCTCTTCTATAGTTTCCGCACTTTCAGAGACTGCTGTAGCCAGAGTAGTAATTCCAACCGGACCACCGTTAAACTTGTCTATTAAGGTGCTCAATATTTTGTTGTCCATCTCGTCCAAACCATAGGAATCTACATTTAAAGCCTTTAGGCCAAATCTTGATATTTCAATATCAATCCTCCCATTGCCTTTAATTTGGGCAAAATCCCGAACACGCCTTAAAAGTGCATTACAAATTCTAGGGGTACCTCTACTTCTTCCGGCAATTTCCAATGCCGCCTCTTCAGTAATGGGCATTTTTAGAATCTCGGCACTGCGTTGTACTATAGTAGACAGCAGCTCAGTGGAATAATATTGTAGCCTGCTTTGAATACCAAAACGGGCTCTCATTGGGGAAGTGAGTAATCCAGAGCGCGTGGTGGCTCCTATAAGTGTAAATGGATTTAAATTAATTTGAACCGATCTTGCGTTGGGACCGGTTTCTATCATGATGTCTATTTTGTAATCCTCCATGGCAGAGTATAAATATTCCTCTACAATAGGACTAAGTCTATGAATCTCATCTATAAATAAAACATCCCTTTCTTGTAGGTTGGTCAACAACCCGGCCAAATCTCCGGGTTTATCCAATACAGGACCCGAGGTTATCTTAATCCCTACCCCTAGTTCATTAGCCAAAATATGAGCAAGTGTAGTCTTGCCAAGTCCGGGGGGACCATGAAAAAGCGTATGATCTAAAGCTTCATTTCTTAAGTTAGCAGCTTGTACAAATACTTTTAAGTTTTCTAATACCTGTTCCTGACCTGCAAAATCATCAAAAGTAATTGGTCTCAGGACTCTTTCAATGTCAAGATCTTCCGGAGAAAAATTGTTGGTGGTGGGGTCGAGATTTTCATTCATATCCTAACAAAGATACTATAAAATGAACCAGTTATTCAAGCAGAAAATAAGCCCTATGCTGTTATAAACGTAAATAACAAATCCTTCCAAATGAAACAGGTAATTTTGCGTTAATTTTTGTAAATTCAACCAATGAATACACCCGATTATTCTGCAGGCATTCTGCAATATATCCCTTTCTTCTATGTGATTTGGTCAGATGACTTGCTTTCCGCTACCGAAATTGCGGTTATTAAAAATAATATTAAAGCAGATAATTCACTTTCTAAGAATGACCAAACTACTTTATTGTCCTGGCTAAACAAAGAAGTTCCTCCATCTAATAACGAACAAAAGAATTGGAAACATCTAATTACGAATTCAGGTGTAAAACTAATTGAGAGTCATACTTATCCTCTGGCTACCTTCAGCCAAAATTTAGTATGTCATTATAAAACTGAATGTCCTTTTAACGATCAATTAAGCTATATTGAGGTTAATCTGGGAATACAGCCTAACCACTACAATCATTTATTTGAGGTAGAAGTAATCCATGAAAAAGAATCTAATTTTTATAGTGCATCTGATATTGATAGTATCTTAAAAGGCGATAATGCTGGGCAAATTGATTCCTTTAGAAAATTGATATCAAATTCCGTTTTTAACTGGGGAATACAAACCAATAAAGAAAAGTTTCGGGAAAAAGTTTTAGAGCAATTGCTTTACTTGGCAAACAAGGGTATTGGTGCTATCGCTTATCCTGAAGCTTATGGTGGAGTAGGAGACATGCCATTATATGCGTCAATTTTTGAAAATCTAATGTACGTGGATGGTAGCCTAACCATTAAGTTTGGTGTTCAATTTGGGCTTTTTGGAGGTAGTATCCAAAAATTAGGAACTAAGAAACATCATGATCTATATTTAAGGGATACTGGTGCTGCAAAGCTTCTGGGCTGTTTTGCCATGACCGAAACTGGACATGGTTCTAATGTTAGAGGAATAAAAACCACCGCTACTTATGATCCCGATACCGATAAAATTATAATTCATACCCCCGGGGAAGGAGATAACAAAGAGTACATCGGAAATGCGCTCCATGCAACTATGGCATCTGTTTTTGCACAATTAATCGTAAATGGGAAAAATGAAGGTGTACATGCCATTTTAGTGCCCATTCGCAACGAAAAACATCAACTATTGGAGGGAATAACCATAGAGGATAACGGCTATAAATTAGGTCTTAATGGTGTTGATAATGGAAAAATATGGTTTAATCTGGTTGCAGTTCCAAGAGAAAACTTACTTAATAAATATGGTGATATTAAAGAAGATGGTAGTTACCATTCCTCTATAGAAAATCCGAACAAGCGATTTTTTACCATGTTAGGAACCTTAGTGGGTGGCCGAATATGCGTTGCTAAAGGCGCTTTAAGTGGTTCAAAAATGGCCTTGTCTATTGCTGTGAGGTATGCTCTGGAAAGAAGACAATTTAATGATGGAGTGCGAGTACAAGAAGATTTGATTATGGATTACCCTTCTCACCAATTGCGACTGACTACAAGAATTGCGGATGCCTATGTATACCATATTACTTTAGACAAGGTAATGAAAGTCTACAGTGATATCTCCATAAAGGATAAGCGACAAATTGAGACGCAGGTTGCGGGATTAAAGGCAATTATTACTTGGTTTGCAAATGATACCATTCAGGAATGTCGTGAGGCTTGTGGTGGAAAAGGGTATTTATTAGA
>CAYTDS010000266.1:0-3189 GCA_964436555.1 uncultured Flavobacteriaceae bacterium
TCCGAGAGTGGCCATCCCGGCTTTTTTTACAAAGGTTCTGCGATTGGTTTTCATAAGGTAGTACTGATTAGTATTGATTTTGTTTTGTGGTACTGGAAGATACAATATTCTATCCAATTTTTAAGTTAGGGTTAGAACTCATCTTGGGTACAACTAGTTTTTTTTAAAGATGAGACACCGAGCACACATCTCTTTTAGAAATGAAAATCAGAAGAACACAACAGGTTAAAACAAGATATTATATTGGAGTTGACGCTTCGACAGTCTCTATATTCTTATCGGGAAAGTGTATTACTGGTAGCTGAGTTTATTCCCTAAAAAAGTTCAAAACTTGCGCTCCCTGTTTCATAACCATTTTATTTTCTACAGGAGTAAATTCTAATGTAACTCCTGATTTGTCGTGGGTAAATACATCTTTATCCACAGCGTCCATCGTAAATATTCTTTGTTCTTTAGGCAGCGCCAAAAGTCGATTTCCACTTCTTGAAATTTCAATTATCAAAGGGCTTTCATTGCTTGAATAAACCCCGAGATAAGGAACTAGATCGTCAGACGACAATTTGTAGGAATGGATAGTCGGTACTTCAAAAGATTGATTAAAGGTAGCCTTTAAGACCAGATCATGTATTTTTTCAAGGCTGTACTCCTCTGCATTGGAAAGTAATATGTAGGTAGTCTGCTCCGCTGGAAAATAATAAAAAACGGCATTAAATCCATCGATTTTGCCATCGTGTGTATACGCCTCTTTCCCTGCAAATGAAGTTTTAAAAATACCCATGCCATAGCCGTCTGTTTGTGTCAACATGGTATCCAATGCCACTTTTGAAAGTAGAGTATTATCAAATAATCCCTGAAGGAATTGTGATACATCATAGGCCGACATTAGAATTCCTCCTGCCCCCATAGAGACAGATACCTCTGTTGCCGTTACTTCGTTCCACTTCACATCCAATGTATAAGAACGGGTTATCTCCTGTTCCGAAAGGCAGGTATCGCCAAATTGTGTATGGTGTAGAGAGAGGGGTGCACTGATTTTTTCTTGTAAGAGGGTGGTATATTCCTTGTCGTAAACCTGTTGTAATATGTAAGATAGCAGAATATAGTTAGAATTGCTGTATTCCCCTTTTTGCCCGGGCTCGAAATCGATTCCGCCGGTGGCAATGATATCGACCATTTCCTTTTCTGTCTTGGGTTGGTTATGCCATTGTAAGAAGTCCTCATTCGAGGTCACATTATGAATACCGCTATGATGATTAAGCAAATGTGATATTGTAATTTTGTCCCCTTTTTGTATGGATGGAAAAAATTTTTCAATTGTTTGGGATAAATTCAATTTCCCTTCCTCAACCGCTTGAAGCACCAAAACGGCGGTAAGGGTTTTTGATATAGAACCTATTCGATATTGGGTGTTTTTATCGGCCTTTGTCCCTGAATCCAAATTAGAAAAGCCCAAAGCAATAGAATATACATTTTCTCGGTTTTGAACCACCATTATATTTCCCATAAACTTTCCGCTTTCCTCTAAAGCACTAAAAAAGGAATCCAATTGTTTCTTACCCGCTATTTGGGCGTTACCAAATGCATAAATTAAACAACTCAAGATTAAGGCAAATGCAGGAATAGGTCTCATAAATAGCTCATTTTATAGGTAAAAGATTAACCTATCCCCTAAATGTTACACTATTTTGAATAAATGTGTAAGGCCACCAAAAATATGTTTCTCTTGTGGCTTATCTGCTATCCTATGCCAATACATATTTTCTACATGAATATCGGGACGATAGACTCAAGGTTAGATTGATAAGTTCAAATTTTCTGTCTGGGCATACTGAGCCCCCTACATCGGGAGAAGTACTTGGTGTAAAGTTGAAGCTGGTAATAAAGCTTCAATTAATTTATTTGTGGTGGCGTGAACCAGATGGGATTTCCCACCGTGATAAAGAACAGCATTAGCCATTTAATTTAATACTCTTCACTTCGTGGGAATGCATCTTTTGATTGATATCTTGCGGGTAAGCCTGCTGAAAGGTTTTGTACTTGCGAGGCAACCTGTTTGATCGCTCAATTTATTCTTTGATTTGATTAAATCGTTGATCAAATGTTAACGGTTCTTCGGAAATCACAATAATCCTTTTTGCATCGGGGTGATTTGGATTTATTAAATAATTAAATTCAGGGGGAACAATACTACTGGGAACTTTTAAAATAGCAGCTTCATTTTCAATGACAAAATCATCTCCAATAAATTGCGTTTCAGGTATAGGAGGTTTAGCATCCCAATTCTCGGGTAAGTCTTCATTTTTCAGTTCCAATATTTCTATATCATTAGGAATATCTATGGTCACATAAAAACGGTCCGAGGGCAAATCTTCACTTAAATCTAAATGTACGGAAACCTCCAAAGTTGCCAGAGCTCTTGATTCCGAAGTATAAACCAAATAGGTATTCAAACTATTCCAACGATACCCTTCATTCAGAGCTGAGCCAATACCCTTTAAAGTGGTCTCCAGATATTTTTCCCTCTCTATCCGATACACCCGCATTAAGCTAAATTTCCGTATTCAAGCCTATTTAAACTATTTCTAACTTCCTGGATTCCGGTTAATGAATCGAATAAACTTTGGGGTGTAACGCCTCCCATTGAAATATTAGGCTTTTGTAGCCAGCGTTGAAATTTATCCTTTTCAGCATTAAAAACCATCAATCCATATTCCAATAGCTCTGCTAATACCAAAACAATTTCACTGTCTCTTCCATTGAGCAAATCATGATCCCTTTTCTTCTTGTTATAAGTGGTCTGCGGCACGTCTAATAAATTTAATAATTGTTTTATGGGCAGATTTGCCCTACTACTAATAAACTCTATAGATTCATAAGGTAAACCTTCTCTAATTAAAGAAACTCTATCCATTTTACTGCTCCAAACATAGGGTTTACCCTGGACTTCAATAGTCCACTTGTGGACAATCTCCCCGCTTCTAGCACGCTGAATACTCTTTTTAGGATTAAAGTATTGCTTGCCCGATGTTTTATCTTTAACTGCCATTGCAATCGTTTTGCTTCAAAAATAAAGCAAAATTGCTTTAATTTCAAAATAATTAACATAAGTTCAACTCAATAACGTGTGGTGCTGTTTATAATTGGAAGTGATTTTTTGTACGTAAAACACCGCCAAACCCATTCCAATGG
>CAYTDS010000267.1:0-3186 GCA_964436555.1 uncultured Flavobacteriaceae bacterium
ACCGCATTTCGGTTGCCCTCCGGGGCCGCAGCCAAATAAATTCCTTTTTTTTTGGCATAGGACACGTCTATATTTTCCAAGCCCGCTCCTACTCTTGCGATGAATTTTAGCTGGGTAGCTTTGTCCAAAAAGCTAGCATCTATGGAAAATCTACTGCGAATTACAATTCCGTCGTACAAATGTATTTTAGATTCGATGTCTGTTTTAGAAGAGGTATAATCTTCATGATTGGTGAAACCTAAAGCAGCAAGCTGTTCTAGTAATAATGGATGATTGCTGTCTAAATGGAGAACTTTCATTGAAAAACGGGTAATAACGAGTTGTTTTTTAATAGCTTTGGCTTTTGCCTAAAAAGCTATCAATTCTTTACAAGCATCAATATATAATTAAAATAACCCTATTTTATATCTCTTTCAAAATACAGATAAAAATATACGGCAACACCAAAATCAGTCGCGTTGGTTGATACCAAACGATACCCTTTCTTTGAATATTCATCTAATTTTGCCTGTATATCCTTGCTTGAATCTTTAATAATATGTTCTTTGTCCAAGGTCAATTTAGAATAGTAAATCAAGGATTCTAGTTTATACTCTTTCATGTTAAATGGTTTTTGTTTTAATCAAAATAAGTAAGACGAAAATAAACCCAATATAGTAATTAAATTGTAAAAATTTTAAAGAAGATATGCAACTCAAGCTCTTTGCATAATAGAATATTAAAGATAAACCTGAAGCACTACTCAATAATATTTCTTCTTTAACCAAAATGAAACACGTACCAATATAATTAGAGCAGGAACTTCCACTAAAGGCCCTATAACGCCGGCAAAAGCTTGTCCGGAATTTAGTCCAAAAACGGCAATAGCAACAGCAATGGCAAGTTCAAAGTTATTCCCAGCTGCGGTAAACGCAACCGCTGTGGTTTTATCATATGTAGTGCCCATGGCTTTTGTTACAAAGAACCCAATTAAGAACATTAGCGTAAAGTAAATAAGCAGGGGAACAGCTATTATTAATACATCCATCGGGATGGTAACAATGAGTTCTCCTTTAAGTGAAAACATTACTATAATTGTAAACAGCAAAGCAATTAAGGTTATTGGTGAAATTGTTGGTATAAATTTTTGATTGTACCAGGCCTCACCTTTTAATTTCACTAAAACAAACCGACTTAAAATCCCCATCACAAACGGAATTCCCAGATAAATAGCCACACTTTTTGCAATTGTACTTATGGATATGTCTACTATGGCTCCTTTAAAACCAAAATAGGGTGGCAGAACAGTAATAAATAACCAAGCATAAAAACTATAGGCAAAAACTTGAAAAATACTGTTTAGTGCCACTAAGCCCGCACCATACTCACTGTTTCCTTCTGCAAGATCATTCCAGACCAGTACCATAGCAATACAGCGAGCCAAACCAATTAGAATAAGACCCACCATATAGTCAGGATAATCCTGTAAAAAGGTAATACCCAGAACAAACATTAAAACGGGTCCTATAATCCAGTTAAGTATCAGCGAAATGGAAAGCACCTTCACATTTTTGAAAACCTTGGGAAGTAAAGCATAATTCACCTTTGCGAGTGGGGGGTACATCATTAAGATGAGCCCTATTGCTATAGGGATATTGGTTGCGCCACTACTAAAAGAATTAACTATTTGGGGAAACTTTGGAATAAAGTAACCTATAGCAACACCAAAGCCCATGGCGATAAAAATCCAAAGAGTAAGATAGCGGTCTAAAAAGCCTAATTTCTTTTTTGTTTTCATGTTATGCTTTAATTTGTGAAAAAACATAACACAATTCGGTAGCTATCTGAATACTTCTCTCCTTGTATTTCGCTGCCTGCTGAGGAGTACTATCAAATGCTTTTGGATCGTCATACGTAATTGGAATACGTTTTTCAGCACCGACTATAAACGGGCATCCGACATCTGCCTGAGAACAGGTCATGATGGCTGCAAAGTTGGAGGCGGGATTAAATTCAGCATCATAGGTTTTTGAAAATCCAATAACAGGGTGCGAATTTTTGGTGTATTTAATGCTGTAAATAGGGTTAGCACCTTCTGAAATGGCGCTTACTTTGAAACCAGAATTTTCTAAAGTTTTTGCTGCCATTGGAAATAGAGCAGTGGCCTCAGTTCCTCCGGAATAGCAAAACACATTTTTCAAACCAAAGTAATAGGCTAAAGCTTGTGCCCAAACTTGAGAAAGATGACTTCTACGTGAATTGTGGGTACAAATAAAATTCAATTGTACTTCTTGTTGCTTATCAACTTTTTCTTGTATATAATTAATAAGGGGTTGCAATATTGTTTTGCGTTCTACAGGAATGTAAGAAGTATCTAATGCATTTATGACTTTTTCAATTTCCGGAAATAGCATGGTTTTATGGATAGTTTAATTTAGCAAGTAGGTTATGGTTAGCAGCAACTAGAATTTGGTAAACAGCAAGAAGCAGACTGTTGCAATTCCGAAAGCTTTAGCTTTGGTTTTTCTTTTACAATTCCACAGGTATCTTTAGCAAGGCAGTCCGTGTGTTTACCGGTTAGCAAAAAGTTAACACCATCAAAACCCAAACCGAACTTTTGAATAGTTTCCCCTTGGTACTCCACTTCAATCTCCAAATTGCCAAGAGAAAGAATCCGTTCTGAAAGCTCAATTATTTTCAACAATTTTTCCGGATGTAATCTATGGTCGTAATCGTTGGCATTCCATAATTGAAAATTGACTACTTCCTCATTCCTAACCGTTCCACCACAATCAATAAAGTGTTTGGATATTTTACCAACTTCAGTTACATGGAAATGACCAGGGACCGATTCTCCATTGGGTAATGTAAAGGAGATGCGCTCTAATTGGCGTAAATGATTCTTTACTTCAGATAATTTCATAATTGTATTGTTTTATCGCAATAATCGCATAGTTAATACTAAATTTTTTAGCAGCAATCAGAGTTAGCTTCCAGATCTTGATTTAAGAACACTACCATAATAGCTTTCATTTCTGCCCATTTTATAGGATTTATACAGTAGCAAACGCTTGTTCCTTCCACATTTCCCTTAATAAGACCTAAGTGCTTCAATTCTTTAAGATGTTGTGAAATGGTGGGCTGCGCTAGTCCAATTTCGTTGACTAAATCACCACAAACGCAACCGTTTATTTTGAATAAATGTTG
>CAYTDS010000268.1:0-1094 GCA_964436555.1 uncultured Flavobacteriaceae bacterium
GGTTGCAACCAAACCGTGTTGTTTTTATAGATGGGAATGGAACCATCCCTGTAGCCAAAAGCCAGTGGATGCGTAATATCTAAATCGACTTTAAAAATGGCTCCTCCTAAACTCTCTTTTCCTATATTTTCAGCAGCATCAACATAAGGTTTACGCAATGTAATCTTGGTAGTATCATTTTCCACCTTTGTTAATTTTTCATTGACCAACTTTTTTTCAATGGCCCACTTTGATGCTGTACCAATGGTGATAAGGGTATTTCCGGTACTCGCCCAATCCTTTATCTTATCTTGCTGTTTTTGAGTAAGCTCATAACGACCAGATACTAAAACCAAAGTATTATATTTACTTAAATCCGCTGTATTAAAGCGCCACAAAGGAATTTTGGTGATGGGCATCTGCATACGTGTATCCAACAAATGCCAAATTTCTCCGGCCTCATAAGAACTAATCCCATCGCCAATAAGCATGGCAACTTTTGGCTGATTAAGGGGTTGCACAAAACCACTTCCCAAATCGATTCCTTCCAGATTATAGCCGGAGGCAAGATTATAAACCGGTACTTCAAATTTCTGTTGTCCTTCTTGAAGGATTTTAAATACTTCATCGGAAGATTTCTTTTGCAGGCTTACCGGTAGAACATACGTTCCATAATTAAATGCTCTGGTGCCTGTACCCACCCGGCTTGTAAAAGGCTTAAATGCGGCTGACAGTACCAATCCATTGGTCTGTAAATGATATAGCAGTGCAGGCGCATTATAATCGTCTGCATCAATCAAATAGGCATATTCTGATTTCTGAAACGGCGCAACGGAAAATAAGCTTGCGGTACTTTCAATTTTTTCTCCAAGGCTCAGAGTGGTCACCGGTTTATATTTTGTATTATAAAAATTCCCTACAGACCATGCCGAAGCATCATAGAAAACACTATCCCTATATTTCTTATAGGTTTCAAACATGGTTTGCACCATCCTGTACTGAGGCTGGTTGGTTGGCACTACAAAGGATCCGGTTCCGGATTTGTATACGTCAATTTTATGTAATAATAACTTATCTATAAAGGCCTTCATTCTATTTGAATCGAACTCATCACC
>CAYTDS010000268.1:1194-3179 GCA_964436555.1 uncultured Flavobacteriaceae bacterium
CCAAAGATGGTATTTAAATCTACATAATTTTCTTTAGGCATGATAGGTTCCCAAGATCCATTGGTTTTCATGGGTTCAAAAAAATAAGTGCTCTGACTACCCATCTCATGAAAATCTGTAACCACATTTGGATACCAGTCATGGTACCATTTTAACTTTCCCTGACTTTCAGGATGAATTGCCAAAAGCCAATCTCGGTTCAAATCAAACCAATAGTGATTGGTACGTCCTCCGGGCCAATGCTCGTTATGTTCGGCATCTTGTGGATCTGCTACCAGCGGATTGCCCTGATAGGAATTGGCCCATTGCGTATGTCTATCCCTTCCATCCGGATTTATTGCAGGGTCTACAAAAAGAACGGCATCCTTTAAATAGTTTAAAATCTCCGGGCTATTTGAGGCAACAAATGTGTAGGCAGCTAAAAGGGCGGCCTCAGAGCTGGAAGGTTCGTTTCCGTGAACATTATATCCCAAATTGATAAAAACCGGGATACTTTCATAAGTTGAAACTGCTTTTTTTGGATTTGTAAAATCGAGATGTTGGGCTTTTAAACTTTCTAAATTAGACACGTTTTCGGGGGTACTAATCGTAAGCATAACCAATTTTCTTCCTTCATGGGTTTTACCATAGTAATGAATAGTGGCCCGGTCTGAAACCGCTGCCAACTTCTCAAAATAAGCCACTATTAAATCATGTCGTGTATGTCGTTCCCCAATGCCGTAGCCTAAGAACTGTTCAGGAGTTGGAATGACCGGATTAAAGGGATGGAATTTTTTAAAGAAATAATCTTGACCATAGATTGAGGTACAACAAAGTAGTACCAAAAGGCATAGTTTTTTTACCATTTTTAAAGTTTTGAGTTAGTTCTTTTAAATATAGTAATAAAATAATGGATGCCGTGACTTTAACTGGCAGCAAAGACAACTTTTACGATATTCCAAAAAAGGAAATAATCCCGGAGATAAAAACGAAATTCTAAAACTAAAAAAGAGGTAAAGACTAAAAAATGTAAAGCCTTTTAAGCTATAGAATGAAAACTCTGACCTATCTCTTGAAATTTTACAATATAATTGGTTCCCTTTTGGGAAGCATCTCGAATAATGGAACCCTGAAGTTGTCTTGCCAAATTATAAATTAATTTTAATCCTAAAGACTTTGTATTTTTATGATTTACAGTATCGGAAAAACCAACGCCATTATCCCCAATATTTAATATATAATCTGTACCCTCTTCTTTCCTTAGAGCAATGTGTATTTCACCATCACAGTCATCTTTAATTCCATATTTTAAAGCATTTGTAATGGTTTCATTGATTAAAAGACCCAAAGGAATAGCAGTATCTATCCCCAGCTTTATATCTGGAATATCTATGGTTAGTTTTATATTATTCTGGTTTCCTTTGACAGATCGCACCAAATACTCACTCAATTCCTGTACATAGGATTTATACTCAATCTTGGAAAGATCATCTCTCATATACAGCATTTCATGCACCATTGCCATGGAAATAACTCTATTTTGACTGCTCTTAAAAAGACTTTTAACTGTACTATCTTCGGTTGCTCTGGATTGAAGACTTAATAAACTGGATACCGTCTGAAGATTATTTTTAACTCTATGATGAATTTCCTTAAGCAACATCTCTTTTTCTGCAATTCGTTTTTCTATTTCACGCTTTGATTTATAAAGCTTATACTGTGTGCGTTGCAGGTTTTTACCAAAAACACCCCCCAAAAGATACACAGAAAACAAAATACTTAAAAGACTGAATAAATTTCTAGACTCAGGTGGGACAACATTACCTGTAAAATTAAAATTAGGCAGATGTTGCATATAAATAAGCCCAATGATTACAATATTGAGAATTAAATAGAACCTACCGTAAGCCCGTGTGGTTACATATCCGGCAAAAACTATTAAAGCAAGGACAAAGATAAAAGGGCTGTTAATACCACCGCTATACAAGGTTATAACAATTGCGGAA
>CAYTDS010000269.1:0-3179 GCA_964436555.1 uncultured Flavobacteriaceae bacterium
TTTTGCCTCAAGGACAGGTTGAAGCCACCGATCGTGTTTTAAATATGGTTCGCCAAATGGATCTTGAAGGTTTCGGAAACTGTACAAATACTGGAGCCTGCGAAGTAGAATGTCCAAAAGGTATTTCTTTAGAGAATATTGCTAGAATGAATAGGGAATATCTTAGTGCCAGCGTTAAAGGATAAAAATAACATATCACTACTAACTCAACTCAAATCCCAAACTTACAAGTTTGGGATTTTTTGTTTTACTCATTTCTATCTTTGGGTGAATAAAAACTAATTTTCAAACATTCGGATAATTAAGCATAAATCACACGGCCATTTTACTATTTTTATACATTAAGAGCCCCCTGTTTATGTCGAAAAATATTCCTGATTTCAGTTCTAAACTACCCAACATAAAAACTACCATTTTTACAACTGTAGGAAATTTGGCAAGACAGAATAATGCCCTTGATGTCTCCCAAGGGTTTCCAAATTTTGAACCGGATTCTGTTTTAGTAGAACTTGTATCAAAGGCCATGAAGAGTGGTAGCAATCAATATGCCCCAATGACAGGATTAGGTGCCTTACGGGAGGCTATTGCGGAAAAGATTACTTTCCTAAATGAAAAAACATATAATCCGGAAACAGAAATAACGGTAACAGTTGGGGCTACGCAGGCTATTTTTGGCATCATTACAGCCTTTATACATCCTGGTGATGAGGTAATTGTGATAAAACCCGCTTATGACTGCTATGAACCCGCTATTGAGGTCAATGGTGGTGTTCCGGTTTTAGTGCAACTTTCAGCACCGGCATATGCATTGGACTGGGTCACATTCCGAGATAAGATAACTTCAAAGACTAAGATGGTTATCATTAATACGCCCCACAATCCTAGTGGCCGTATATTTTCGAAAGAGGATATGCTACAACTACAAGAAATTCTACGCAATACAAATATTCTTGTAGTGAGTGATGAGGTCTATGAACATATTGTTTTTGATGGGCTAGAACATGAAAGTATATCACGCTTTCCAGATTTAGCATCACGTAGCTTTGTTTGTGCGTCCTTTGGAAAAACTTTTCATGTCACCGGATGGAAAATAGGATACTGCGCAGCACCGGCTGAACTAATGCACGAATTTCGAAAAACACATCAATTTAATGTTTTCTGTGTACATCACCCAGTACAACATGCTATGGCGCAGTACTTGCATGATAAACAGAATTATCTAGGATTAAACGCTTTTTATCAACAGAAACGTGATTTTTTATTATCTGCTTTAGAGGAATCCCGATTTTTGTTCACCCCATCTCAAGGAACCTACTTTCAACTATTGGATTATTCCCAAATTTCTCAGGATGTTGACATAGATATGGTCTTACGTCTTATAAACAAGCATAAACTCGCCACAATTCCAATATCTGTTTTCAATGAAAATCAGCGGGATGATAAATTAATACGGGTTTGCTTCGCGAAGACATTGGAGACTCTTGAACAGGCCGCAGCAATTCTTCGTTCGTTATAACTAGGGTTATAATGTATTATAACGCTAAACGCATTAGCCAATCAGTTTGTTTATCAGTACCAATATAATATGGGTGTGTTCCAAACTTAATGAATCCCTCTCTTTCATAAAATTGGATAGCCCTGATATTTTTCTCCCAAACTCCAAGCCAAATAAAACGTTTCCCTTTTTGAATGGCCAATCTTCTAATTTCCTTTAGCATCTCTTGCCCAACTTTTTTTCCTTGATAATCTGGATGCACATAGATACGTTCAATTTCAATGCTATCGTCTGCTTTAATATCTGTTTGGGCAGCAAACTCATTTAGTTTAAGATAACACGATAACTCATTATTTAGATACACAAACAAGAAGCTAGAACTCTTGTTTTGCAATTCTTCTTTGAGTTTCGTAGTGTTAAACGCAAATTCAATATAATCGGAAAAGTCCTGTGGGTCATTATCTTCCTTAAAGGCCGCAATAAAGGTGCTTCTTGATATTTTTACCAATTCCTCCAAGTCATCTATTTTACACTTTTTATAAATGAGCTGCATAATTTTGATTTACTGCCTCTAAAATATTATAATTTCTAAAACTCCAAAAATCAGAATAAAAGAAAAGGAGCAAAACTTAGTAGTTCTGCTCCTTTAAGAATCAAATTCTTGTTTGTTCTACTAAAACATAAATAGCTTTTTGGTCAATGCCAAAAGACCACTATAAAAGCTGCTTCGGTAAATGTAAATTTCCTCTTTCGGAGGTGGCGCATGATTGATTTGGGATTCCATGGTTTTTGGGTTTAGCGAATGTTAAATTTGGGGTATAACATTTAAGTTCTGTTTAAATATAGGAAAAAAACGATATCCTGAGCAGATTATTGTTGTGAAGTATGTTTAAAATGTTGTGAAGAAAAAAAATTAAAGATTATATCCGACGAATAGCAAAATTAGCTTCTCTATATTGTCATTTCAGGAATAGTCCCCGGAACTATTAAATTGCCCTCGGTTGCTCTTTTTATTTCGTCAACGTTAATCCCGGGGGCTCTCTCTAATAATAGAAACCCGTCCTTTGTAACCTCTAAAACAGCTAAATTTGTCACTATTTTTTTAACACACCCTACCCCTGTTAATGGTAGGGAACATCGCTTTAAAAGTTTAGACTCACCTTCCCTGTTGGTATGCATCATGGCTACGATAATATTTTCAGCAGAAGCCACCAAGTCCATAGCTCCTCCCATACCTTTAACCATTTTTCCGGGTATTTTCCAATTAGCGATATCTCCATTTTCGGATACCTCCATTGCTCCTAAAATAGTAAGATCAACATGTTGACCTCTTATCATTCCGAAACTCATTGCTGAATCAAAAAAAGAGGCGCCGGGCATGGTCGTAATGGTTTGTTTTCCAGCATTAATTATATCGGCGTCTTCATCTCCCTCAAAAGGGAACGGGCCCATGCCCAAAACGCCGTTTTCACTTTGAAATTCTACACTGATATCTTCTCTAACGTAGTTCGCTACCAAAGTGGGAATCCCTATCCCCAGATTTACATAGTAGCCGTCTCTTACTTCCTGTGCTATTCGTTTTGCTATTCCGTTTTTATCGAGCATGGTTTCTGATTTTACAATTGGTTAATTTGATAATTTGCCCCGTTTACTTGTTACAATAGTCTTAGAAATAATCCGAATA
>CAYTDS010000270.1:0-3162 GCA_964436555.1 uncultured Flavobacteriaceae bacterium
ATAGGCTCGTAATAGCAAGCATTACAGCAAGTGGACATTAAACGGATATACAAAATTGATTATTATCTATTTGATTTCATTGCTCTAACTTTCCTGATTTTCTCGTTTATTAAAAACTTTTGATATTCTTCTGTTTCCACTCCGAAAAGTGCTACTTTTCCATTATGTTAACTAGGAACACCTTATCCATTAGTTTTAGTTAGTGGCAAAGCTCGAAAACAAGTTTGTTTCGTTAAAAAGAAACTTTCCTCTTGTCTTGATCGAATTAGAAATGATCTTGAATTTGAACACTGTACTTTCTAAATTCAAACCTGTAAAATAAGAACAAAAGATTAATTGGCTAATTAAAACAATTTTCTAAAAGCTTGTTATTGTAGTAAAGTGAACATATTAGTTTTAGAATATCTATCTTTAGTTTGTTAGAAAAAAAGCATGTACTTTAAATATATTTTAGTTTCGTCAACAAGGCGGATAATTGAACAATTTTACATTATTTAACTAATTGCTTTACAAAGTATTGTGGCAATGGACATCATCCTGTTATATAGATTCTTTTGGTCAAACAAAAGCAGGTTTGAAGCAAAAGAAAATATCTCAGGCAGGGTTTTATTCTTACTTGGAGCGGCATTACAGAGACGGGAAGCATAATTGTTGCAGACAACGAAAAAGATGGGGGCTCTAGTGAAAGAAGGTAATACGGAAAAGGAGCAGCAAATTTAAAGTGGGATGGTCATTGAATATTTTATGATTAGGATATATTGGAAAAAGCTATTTTCATTAGCCCCAAAGCATCTAGATATTTACAAGAGTTTAGGTATAGTGGAGTTTCAGGCATTAGTCTTAAAGGATATTTCAGGCTGTAACTTACCTTTCAACATAATTTTTTATTAACATGAAGTTTGCTTGGCTTATTCTACTGCTTTTTTTTAGTTCGTTGGTGGTTTCTAGAGCCCAAACCAAAAGGATATCTTTTAAGCATCTTTCTGTTGAAGATGGGCTATCTGTTAGTAAAGTTAACATTATGATGCAGGACAGTCGCGGTTATATTTGGATTGGCACATCTAGCGGACTTAACAAATACGACGGATACAATTTTACGATTTATAAAAACGAACCTGAAGTGGATATTCCGGTCATAGTGACCACCCCATTCCGGAGTATGTTGACCAGTTGTAACCGGAAAATAACAATGTCTTATAATCGGCAAATAAGAATGTAGTGTTTTCGGAAAATAGTCATGTACTACTTTCGGAAAATAAGGATGTATGATCCAAGGCTTACTCTTTTGCCCCCGGGGGCAAAAGAGTAAGCCTTGAAGTCAAATTTTACTGTTTCTTGGACTGGAATAAAAAGACCAATCCTAGATGACAACAAGAGACTTAAACAATTGGATCATGTACCACGAAATTCACAAACTTAACAGGCTTGGATTTAGCAATCCAAAAATTGCCGATTACCTGGTTTTAGATACCAGAACAGTAAAGAAATATCTGTTAATGTCCGAAGAAGATTATGAAAATCATCTTTTGAAAGGGCAGTATAGAAGCAAAGTATTATCTCCCTATGAAACCTTTGTCAGGGATAAGCTGGATCAGTTTCCAGAGACTTCAGCCGCACAGATGCATGATTGGTTAAAGGAACACCATCTTGAGTTTCCTGCTACTAATCCCCGCACGGTTTATAACTTCGTGATGTTTGTCCGCCAAAAACACAACATCCCTATTGTTAAAGTATCGCGGGAATACTTTCCCATCCAGGAACTTCCTTACGGGGAGCAGGCACAGATCGATTTTGGACATTACAACATGCGCCTGGTCAATGGAAAAAGAAAGAAGATTGGCTTCTTTGCCATTGTTCTTTCCAGAAGCCGGATGAAATACATTTGGTTTTGGGACAGGCCTTATACCGCTCTGGATGTGTGTCAGGCTCATGAAAGGGCCTTTGCTTTCTATGGAGGTATCCCAGAAACTATAGTATATGATCAGGACAGGACCATGGTGGTGGACGAGAATATTGGCGATGTTATTCTTACAGCTACTTTTAAGCAGTATACCAAATCCAGGAGCTTTAAATTATATTTCTGCCGGAAAGCAGATCCTGAAAGTAAGGGCAAGGTAGAAAATGTCGTTCAGTATGTCAAAAAGAACTTCCTCTATAACAGGTCCTATTGGGATATCGATACCCTTAATACCGAGGCTTCTTCTTGGTTGGCAAGAACGGCCAACGCGCTTGCCCATAACTTCACGAAAAAGATACCACAACAGGAGTATGCCTTGGAGAAAGAATATCTGAACCCTTATACTCCTTTGATCATTGAGAACAAACAAACCAAGGCTTATCATGTGAGAAAGACCAATGCCATTGCCTATAAGAGCAACTTCTACAGTGTTCCTATGGGAACATACAAGGGCACCGGCACACAGGTGACTATAAAAGAAGTAGCTGATATCCTGGAGATCTACAGTGTCGATCAGGAATTGATCTGTAGCCATAAGATCTCTTTCAAAAAAGGACAGTTCATCGCCAATACCAACCATAAAAGGGATACTTCTAAAAGTCTGGATCAAATGATCCTACTGGCAACCGCTTATTTTACTGATGAAGACAAAAGGCGACCCAGTACCTACAAAAAATCAACCAGAAGCTTCCTAGGTACCTCAGGGACCATCTACAGGTTATTTTAAAGGCCCTGGAAGGCATTGAAAAACAAGACGCCGATAGGGCTCTGGATTTTTGCTTAGAAAATGAAATTCTAAGTGGGTATGATTTTGAACAGGTCCTCTTTGTTGAGACTCCCCAGGCTCCATTGTTACAAAAGGGAATCCGGCTCTTGGATAAAAACAATTTAGAAAAAGCCAACCAGATTCCGGAGAAAAGTGATCTGCGAGACTACGAAAATATCATTAATCAATAATGTAACTATGACTAAAACAGAACAAATCAAGCAACATTGTAAACAGCTAAAATTAACTGCCCTGGCATCCCATCTGGAGATTGCCATAGCGGAAGCTGAAAAGGAAAGCACTAGCTATTTAGAACTCATCAACAGGCTTATGGAAAAGGAAGTGGCGCACAGAAGAAAAAAGGATCTGGATAGACGCATTGTACAAGCACGCTTGCCAGGGAGCTTCAATCTGGACCTGTATGACTTCAGTGTTTCCA
>CAYTDS010000271.1:0-3161 GCA_964436555.1 uncultured Flavobacteriaceae bacterium
CACCGCTTTTAAGCTATTTAAAGATCCGACTATTGCAATAGCCTTGCGCATAAGGGCTTCATCTATTTCATGGACATCTTTTTTATACCCCACACCAGAAATTAAGGTGATGGTCAGTTCTCCTCCCAAATGTTCCCGAAACTCTTCAATTCCCTTTATCAATTGATCGATTTCCTTTTCAGAGGTTACCGGAATTTCCAGTTTAAAGCCCAACTCCATCAATAATTCTAAAATACTTCTTTGCGTCTCTTCAGTAATCAAACCAATTAAATAGGCGTAAGTAACATCAATAGCCATCCCAATGGCTACTGCTTCCCCATGCCGCAGCTCATAATTGGTCATATACTCTAGCTTATGGGCCGCCCAATGGCCAAAATCCAATGGACGGGAAGACCCACTTTCAAAAGGATCGCCTCCTCCGGCAATATGATCCATATGCAATTGAGCGCATTTGTAAATTAAATATTGCATAGGTTCCAGTTCGCGTTCGCGTAATCTGGTAGCGTGATTTTCAATAAACTTATAAAAATGGCTATCTTTTATAAGGGCTACTTTTACAGCTTCTGCAATCCCTGATACCCAATCCCTCTGAGATAAAGTAGAAAGAAAATGCCAATCATTAATTATGGCATAAGGGGGTGCAAAGGTTCCTAAAAAGTTTTTTTTATGGAAGGCATTTACACTGTTCTTAACGCCTACAGCAGAATCGTTTTGAGACAATACCGTAGTAGGAATGCGAATTAATTTTACGCCTCTGTGTGCGATAGCGGCAGCATAGCCTGCCATGTCTATCACAGCTCCTCCACCAATAACAACAACAAAAGAATGCCTGCAGATGCGCTTCTCCTCAATAGCTTTTAAAACGGCTTCAGTGTAATCAGGATTGTTCTTGCTTTGCTCCCCTCCCGGAATTATTAAACTGCCTTGAAACTGTATGCTATTGGAGTAAGTGTTGCAATAGGCAGTAATTTTATCCAGCAAATAAGGATGATGCCGGTTTACTCCTTCATCTAATACAAACAAAACCTTTGTAAGACCCTCCGGATTATAGGTTGCCAGTATTCCTGCGAAAAGGGGATTTTCGATATTGAACAAATGTGCGGTAAAGTATAATTTATAGGTATAATTTACTTGAAACGATTGATCTATAGGTTCAAAAATACTCATTCTTCTTTTTTTTAAGTAACAGCAAATTGTTTCGCCAGTAATTTTGAAAGTGGAAGTAACAATAGTATGAGCAGTCCAAACCACCAGTGCCCAAAAACTACCGCTAAACTTGCATCCAAAACAATTAGTGATATAACGCCTGCCTTTACAGCATATTTTATATTAATTGGTGTATTCTCACCGTATGCTTTCATCAGAGGTTTAAATATTAATACCGTAAACAACACCAGAAAGGGTAATACCTGAACAAAGTTAAGGGATTTATAGAAAGAAAAGAAGCCAATTCCCAAAACTACAAGACCATACATACAGGCCGCAATGACTATATTTCGCTTATTGCTTCCATGAACTTCTCCCTGACTAATTAAAGTAATTGCTCCAATATAGACCATTGGAATTATTACTAATTCCCAATGGGAAAGAAATCCAAATAAACTCATGCCCAATAACAGGTTTAGCCCTCTGCAAATTCCCATATTTAAAGGTCCGAGAACAGTAAACTGCTTTGAGAAAGCGTCGTAAAGCAGAATAGCAACAATTAATGCTAGTGCAAGCCATCCACATAATGGATGTACCAAAAAGGCAGCTATTAACCCCAGTAAAAATAGTACAGCACCGAAAAATGCTGCCTTATTTTCCGGTACTACTCCTGAAGGAATAGGACGTTCCGGTCTTTCTACGGCATCTAATTTTCTATCGAAATAGTCGTTAAAAACCACCCCCCCGGCATAGAGGCAAACTGAAGAAAATACCAAGCCAAAAACCTTAAGACCAATTTCCAAAGGTACAGGAGTTATAGCACTAATACTAGTTGTAAAAATTCCTGCAATTGTTACTCCAGCCAAGATATCCGCAGCTGCGGTCGGTAAATTGGCAGGTCTTGTTAGTTGTAAATATCCTTTTAAAACGGCATTCATTAAACAATCTCTTCCTCATCAATTCGGGGTTGTTGACCCCTTAGCACGCTGTTATCATTAAAAAGTTCGCTCTGATTGATTCCTTTGGCATTGGTCCAATCCGATTCTTTCATTTTTCCGGTTTGTCCAAAAGCATCCAGCGCATTTTGATAACAGGTTTTTACTACATCTTCTCTCGTTATCCCTTTTTTGAGCATTAAAGAGGCTGTTTTAGGCACCGCTAAAGGATCACTTACTCCCCAATCTGCAGAACTGTTTACGATGATTTTATGACTTCCATACTTTCTAACCACTTCTACCATCCGCTCATTTCCCATTTTTGTTTTAGGATAGATGGTGAAAGCCGACCAAAAGCCTCTGTCGAGTACGTCTTGAACTGTTTCCTCATTATTGTGGTCTATAATTACTTTTGAAGGATCTAAACCATGCTCCAGACAGACTTCCATGCTCTTGATGGTACCGGATTTTTTGTCTCTGTGAGGAGTGTGAATCTGTACCACCATATCAAGTTCTTTTGCCAATTCCAATTGGATTCTGAAGTATTTATCTTCTGCAGGAGTTTGGTCATCATACCCTATTTCTCCTATGGCAACTACGTTATTTTTATGCAGGTACAGAGGTAATAATTCTATCACTTGCTCTGCTAAAGCTTCATTATTGGCTTCTTTGGAGTTTAAACCTATAGTACAATAGTGCTTAATACCAAACTGACTGGCTCTAAAGGCTTCCCATCCAACCAAACTACTAAAATAGTCCTGAAAAGAACCCACCTGAGTTCTGGCTTGCCCTAACCAAAAAGAAGGCTCAATAAGTGCGACTATACCCGCTGCTGCCATAGCCTCATAATCGTCTGTTGTTCTGGAGGTCATATGAACATGCGGATCTATAAACATCATTTTTTCTTCCATAATATTAATTTAACGTATCCCAACGTAGTTTATTCTCATTAATCTGTTGATGTAAATCGGGAAAATTCAATAACAAGGTTTTGGCCATCGGATTTTCAGAATAATAGCAACAAAGCGCTGCTACTTTATTTTCAGCAGAATTATCGCTTTTCAACAAACGTTCCATATC
>CAYTDS010000272.1:0-1882 GCA_964436555.1 uncultured Flavobacteriaceae bacterium
TTGAAATCGATTATTGTGGTGTATGTCATAGTGATCTTCACCAAGTGAATAATGATTGGAAAAATAGCATGTATCCCGTGGTTCCAGGTCACGAAATTGTAGGGAGAATAACAGAAATAGGAAGTAGCGTTACCAATTTTAAAGTCGGTGATGTAGTTGGGGTTGGGGTTTTGGTTGATTCTTGCAAATCATGCAATTCGTGCAAAGAAGACTTGGAACAGTATTGCGAGAACGGAGCTACTTTTACCTATAACGCACCGGATAAACATCTGGGTGGCCATACTTATGGAGGGTATTCTGAAAGCGTGGTGGTAGACCAGTCTTTTGTGTTATCAATTCCTAAAACTATTGATGCGAAAGCAGCTGCGCCATTATTATGTGCCGGAATCACATGCTGGTCGCCTTTACGCTATTGGAATGTAAAAAAGGGCGATAAAGTAGGTGTAATTGGTCTTGGGGGTTTAGGACATATGGGAATAAAGTTTGCACATGCTCTTGGTGCCGAAGTAGTTATGATTACAACCTCACCTTCAAAAGCGGCAGATGCTAAGAAATTGGGTGCAGATGAAGTATTAATCTCTAAAGATGAAACTCAAATGCAGCAGCATGCCAATTCGTTCGACTTTTTACTAAACACAATCCCTGTACGTCATGATTTGAACCCTTACCTTAGCTTATTAAAGCGAGATGCCACTATGGCCATTGTTGGTGCGATAGAGCCTTTGGATTCTTTTCATGGGGCATTGTTAATAGGGGGCAGGAAACGAATTGCCGGATCCATGATTGGCGGACTCAAAGAAACACAAGAGATGTTGGATTTCTGTGGTGAGCATTCTATTGTCTCTGATATTGAAATGATTAATATTCAAGATATCAATGAAGCCTACACCCGGATGGTAAAATCCGATGTAAAATACCGTTTTGTTATTGATATGAAATCGTTGAGGAATAGCTAAGTAATATCCTATTCTAATTGTCCGGAAGTACTGTTTTTTACCATTTGCTTCCGGATTTTTTTTACCCTAATCCAATGCCGTCCAAACCTTTTCCAATAACGCCTTTGTAGCCCGAATGCCTTCTGTTTCCGATATAGTATCTCCTTCAAATTCAATCCCTACATGCCCATCAAAATCAGAAGCCTTTATCACTTTTAATAAGCGTTCAAAATCAATGATTGTTTCCTCACCGGCTTCATTAAATTGATAGGATTTTGCACTAACCCCTTTGGCATAAGGCAAAAAAGCCGATACACCTTTATAGCGATCATAAACCTGTGAACAACTATTGTTTTGGGTGCTGCCCCATTGGGTTTCCAGACACCAGTTACCAAAATCAGGCAACGTACCTAAATGGGAATGGTTTACCTCTTTAATGATGCCAATTATAAAGTCTGCATCTGAGGTGTGTAGCCCGTGATTTTCTACAAGAACATGAATATTTTCTTTGGCACCATAGGAAGCGAGTTGGCCCAGCCCGTCCACTAAAGCGGATTTAATTTCAAGCCTGCTGCCTTCACCGAAAGCATTTACACGAATGGAATGGCATCCCAGAATCTTTGCCGCATGAATCCATTTAAAATGATTTTCAACTGCGGTTTTTCGCTTTTTGGCTTTTGGATTGCCTAAATCTCCCTCATTGTCGACCATAATAAGTAAACTTTTCACATCTACATCTGTAGCACGTTCTTTTAAACGCTGCCAATACACTTCGCTCTTGGCATGTTCCGTATAGAATTGGTTTACATATTCTACGGCATCGATATCAAATTCTTCTTTTGCAATTTTTGCAAAATCAATTGCTCTTATATCCCCTTTTTCCAATGCCCTATGAAGTGACCACTGTGCAAGAGAAATATGTAGTGATTTCATTTCCAAAGGTTTTA
>CAYTDS010000272.1:1982-3150 GCA_964436555.1 uncultured Flavobacteriaceae bacterium
TAAAAATCAGAAATGAGTGGTTTTCCCAGATAATCTGTAAAGGGACCACCAGGTGCATCGGCTACGGCAATGCCTATGCCCCCAAAATGATTAATGGGATTGTTTTCGTCCCAGGAAGATCGTCCCGGTCTTTGAATGTCGTTCGCAGAGAAAAACAAATAGTATTTCCCGTCTTTTTCAATGGCTGAGGGTGCCCACATCGCTTGCTTCGCCCACTTAATAATACTTGTGTCAATGATGGACGGATACTTCTTCCATGTTATTAGATCTTTCGATGAAAAGGCGTCCATAAAAACCTGCTTTTCAAAAGCGGCGGAGAAAGTAGGATAAATCCAATACTCCTTATCAAAAACTGCTACTTCCGGATCGGCATACCACCCATCAAAAACAGGATTCCCGGAGGTAATTTCCTTTTCTGTTTCTTTGGTGTTTTTACAACTTACAAAAATGAAAACGATAATTAAAAGTTTTGAAATGGGGCGTGTCATATAGAATTTTGATTGGAATTGATACCTGCTCTGTAAAAATAAACTATTTGTCACTTTTATTCATGGCATCAGCAATGGCATGTGCTCCGCAATCTGAAGTTTCCTTTAACTCTTGAATAATTTTAGAGTGATCATGGGGTCTGGTTTGTGAAAGTTTGTAGGTAGCTTGAATATCAGTAATGCTAATCTCAAAACCAACCACGCCCTTGATTTGCCGCATCGTTTTAGGTGACATTTGGTGTAGTGAAATGGGATCTTTTACATTTTTCTCGTATTTCTCTACCAATTTATGCATGGATTCCAGGACAGCAGCTTCGTCCAAAATTTTAAGCTTTCCATAGATATGTACTGCAATATAATTCCATGTAGGCACTTCCTCTTCTTTATACCAGGAGGAAGAAACATAACTGTGTGGTCCGTTAAAAATACAAAGCACTTCTTCTGTATCTTTAAAATAGCGCCATTGAGGGTTGGCTTTGGCAATGTGACCCACCAAGACGTCCTTTCCCTCTTTGTCAACATCCAATTCCAATGGGATATGCGTAGCCCAGGGTTTTCCATCTGCGATATTTACTAAAATCCCAAAGCTATTGCTTTTCAAGAAGTTTTTGACTTTTGCAGTATCTTCATTTTTATAATAGGGTGGGGTATACATAAACTTTATTTTTCAATTTTTCCAA
>CAYTDS010000273.1:0-3114 GCA_964436555.1 uncultured Flavobacteriaceae bacterium
GCAGCAACAAATAAAATATTCTTCTTCTTTAACGCTTGGAATAGCTGGAAAAAAAATGGACTCACTTCATGCTTAGAGTTCAGCAAAGTGCCATCCATATCCGTAACCACCATTTTAATTTTTGATAGATCCATGTATTTTTTGAATAAGGTCAAAGATATTTGTTATCACTTAGATTTATGGGCTAGTTACGTAAAGTTTATATTAATTTAGATTTGCAATAGACATATATGTTTTTGTAAAAATCAAATAAATGCAAATCTATCAAAAAGAAATATCGCTGTCCGGTCAAGGTAGGGGTTTTCATATTATAACATCTGATATAGTAAATGCCATTCCGGAAATTGCGGCAATTAAGACCGGCATATTACATGTTTTTATAAAGCATACCTCAGCCAGTTTAACGATTAATGAGAATGCAGACCCTACGGTACGACTCGATTTTGAAAGCCATGTGAATAAGATGGTTCCTGAAAACCAACCCTATTATTTACACACAATAGAAGGGCCGGATGATGCTACTTCCCATATTAAATCATCCCTAATGGGTACCTCGGTTCAAATACCTATAACCCATGGGAAATTGAATATGGGGATATGGCAGGGTATTTATTTATGTGAGCATAGGAATACCAGGCAAAAGCGGAAATTGGTCATAACGGCCTTTGGGGTTTAGGTTATTAATGAATATTTGAATGCTGTAGTACGTTCCTATCTGTGAACGGGTCTAGAAGATAGATAGGGCAGATTTTAAAATAAAAAGTCCGATTTCATTGAAATCGGACTTTGAGAGTGAGATGTGTTTGTGAATCTATTTTACTTTCGCAACAATGGCTTTAAAGGCCTCCGGATGGTTCATGGCTAAATCAGCTAAAACCTTGCGGTTTAGGTCAATATTACTGGCTTTTACCTTTCCCATAAACTGAGAATAAGAAAGGCCATGTAATCTAGCTCCGGCGTTGATACGGGTAATCCACAAGGAACGAAAATTTCTTTTATTTGTTTTTCGGTCTCTATAAGCATATAACATTGCTTTTTCCACCGCATTTTTGGCAACTGTCCAAACATTTTTGCGTCTACCAAAGAAACCTTTGGCTTGCTTCATTACTTTTTTTCTTCTTGCTCTTGAAGCAACTGAATTTACTGATCTTGGCATAAATTTTTAATTTTTTTTGTAGTAGGCGGTCGAAAGTCGACACTTTATATTTCTTAAATCGTTAATCTACAATCGTAAATCTTTAATTAAGTTAGCCTAACTCCAAGGTTAATACTAATTACCTTAACAAGCGATTATTTTAATCGCAATTGTTCTTTAACACTATTTATATCCGACTTGTGAACAAGGGTAGAATGTGTTAGTTTTAATTTACGCTTGTTAGACTTCTTCGTTAGAATGTGACTCTTAAAAGCGTGTTTTCTTTTAATTTTACCAGAACCGGTCAGCGTAAAACGCTTTTTGGCACTGGATTTCGTTTTCATTTTAGGCATTTTTTCCTATTTATTATTTATCTCACTCACTATCTTTCCTCGTCTCCATAAAATGGAATACGTAGTAACTTTTTAAGCTAAAACTTATTTTTTTCCTTTAGGTGTAATAAACATGGTCATCCGTTTTCCTTCCAGTTTAGGCATTTGTTCTACCTTACCCAATTCTTCTAATTCCTGAGCCAGCTTTAATAACAAAATTTCACCCTGATCCTTATATACTATAGAACGACCCTTAAAAAAAACATATGCTTTCAATTTAGCACCGTCCTTTAAAAACTTTTCTGCGTGCTTCTTTTTAAATTCATAATCATGGTCATCGGTTTGCGGTCCAAACCGAATCTCCTTTACAATAACCTTTGTGGCTTTTGCTTTAATAACTTTCTCGCGCTTTTTTTGCTCGTAAAGAAACTTTTTATAATCCGTTATTTTGCATACCGGCGGATCTGCGTTTGGAGAAATCTCTACCAAATCTAGTTCCAGTTCTTCTGCTTTTGTTATGGCATCTCTAAATGAATAGATGCCCACCTCAACGTTATCACCTACAAGCCTTACTTGAGGCGCAATAATTTTTTCATTGATATTGTGGGGATTTTTATTTTCCCTCCTCGGTTGAGGTTTAAATCTTTTTCGTATTGCTATGGCCTTATTTTTTAGTTAAACATATTTTTAAAACGACTTTAAGGTACTGTTTATTTCGTTAGTAACCAAGTCAGTAAAATCCTTTATAGATAATGAACCTAAATCTGCCCCGCCGTGTTTTCTAATAGAAATGGTATTTTCCATTTCTTCAGTTTCCCCAACGATTAACATATAGGGAATCTTATTTATTTCAGCTTCGCGAATTTTTTTGCCTACCGTTTCGTTTCTCTTATCAATGAGGGCGCGAATTTCGTTATTTTCTAGGGAATTCAAAACTTTTTCGGCATATTTTTCATGTTTCTCACTAACGGGTAAAATAATAGCTTGTTCGGGGGTCAACCACAACGGGAAATTTCCTCCGGTGTGCTCCAGTAAAAGTGCTATAAAACGCTCCATACTTCCAAAAGGCGCCCTATGAATCATTACCGGACGGTGAAGCTCATTATCACTTCCCTTATACGTTAAATCAAAGCGTTCCGGAAGATTGTAATCTACCTGAATTGTACCCAACTGCCAGTTTCTTCCCAGAGCGTCTTTAACCATAAAATCCAGCTTTGGGCCATAAAAGGCTGCTTCGCCTGCAACGATTTTATAATCCAGACCCTTTTCTTTGGCAGCATTAATTATGGCATTTTCTGCTTTTTCCCAGTTGGTTACCGAACCAATATATTTTTCCGGTTTCTCTAAATCGCGGACAGAGACCTGCGCCGTAAAATTTTCAAAGCCAAGAGAACCCAATACATAGAGAGAAAGGTCAATAACATTTTTAAATTCCTGATCCAGTTGTTCCTGTGTACAAAAAATGTGGGCATCATCTTGGGTAAAACCTCTAACTCGTGTTAATCCATGAAGTTCACCACTCTGTTCGTATCGGTAAACTGTTCCGAATTCCGCGAATCTTTTCGGTAAATCCTTATAACTGAAGGGTTTTGAATTATAGATTTCGCAATGGTGCGGACAATTCATAGGTTTCAGAAGAAATTCCTC
>CAYTDS010000274.1:0-3107 GCA_964436555.1 uncultured Flavobacteriaceae bacterium
CTTCCCATTTCTGCAAACACGGGTATGGGTTCCGGTCGTTGATTGGCCAAATGGTATAACGCAGTACCGCCTTTGATACTTCCGGTAAATCCAACCGCCTTTACTTTAGGATGCTTTACCAATTGTTGCCCTACTTCCAAGCCGCTGCTATTAAGGTTAGAAAATACGCCTTTTGGCATTCCTGTTCTTATAGCGGCTTTTGAAACAGCGGATGCCACCAACTCCCCGGTACCTGCATGCATGGGGTGACTTTTCACTATTACCGGACATCCGGCAGCCAATGCGCTTGCCGTATCCCCACCGGCGGTAGAGAAGGCAAAAGGAAAATTACTAGATCCAAAAACGGCAACCGGTCCTAAAGGGAAAAGCATTTTTCGTAAGTCTACTTTTGGAATCGGTTGTCTATCGGGTTGTGCTGTATCAATGGTAGCCTCAACCCAAGAACCTTCTTCTAAAAGTGTTGCAAAAGCCCTTAACTGTCCAAGTGTTCGACCTCTTTCGCCCTGAGCCCTGCCCTCCGGTAATCCGGATTCCTGGCTGTATATTTGTAATACCTTATCACCTAAGTCCTCAATTTCTTCAGCGATAGCAATTAAAAATGCTGCTTTTTGCTTTCCGGAAAAATCCTTATAAATTTTAAACGCCTCTGATGCCTGCTCAACGGCTAGATTAATTTCATCAGGGCTAGCCTCATGAAATGTCCATTCGTTTTTTGAATTCGTTTTAGGATTAAAGGTGCTAAAAACTTTTCCGCCTTTAGCCGATACTTCTCCTCCTATGTAATTTTTTCCTTGAATCATTTTGTTCGTTTATTTGTTAATTCAACTTCTGTTTAGCAAGTTTGCTCATATCGTATGAACTTTCATTACGAAACAAATCTAATAGAGCATTACTGCATATCCTTCTAATCAAAAATACAAATCCTTTAGCAAACACTGTCCTCAGAACTGAATTAGTCTAATGTATTGTTTCGATTCAATCAAAATTCGTCAATCTAAATGACAAGCACATTGGGATTCCGTTTAAAACCAGTGCTTTGAATTTAAAACCCATTCATGATACACTTTTCTCCCAATTCTTAGAAGAAAAGCATTCGAATTGACAATTTTTGAATGAACTATAGCAATAATAGAATCAAAATTCGGGAGTCTTTACAAACAAGTTTTTACAATTCAACCATCGTCTTATAGTCAGGTAATTCCGGTCTGTTTTTAAGTGCGATATCTATAATTCCCTGAACTCTTTTGCGCTCTGTTCCCTGTAAGGGTAATCGGGGTGCTCTCACATTTTCCGTACCAATAGCGGTAGCTACTTCCGCTAGTTTTATATTCTGAACCAACTGTGGACTAATATCCAATTCCAATAAAGGCATAAACCAACGGTATATAGCTAATGCCTCTTGAAGTCGACCTGCCTTTGCTAGTTTGTATATTGCCACTGTTTCAGCAGGGAAAGCACAGACCAAGCCGGCTACCCATCCATCGGCACCAATTAACAAACTTTCTAATGCCAAAGTATCTACACCACATAAAATATTCAATCTGTCTCCAAATCTGTTTCGCAATCTAGCAATATTAGTCGTATCTCTGGTAGATTCCTTAACGGCTTGAATATTTTTGTATTCCAAAATTTCTTCAAACATATCCAGCGTAACTTCAATCTTATAATCTATTGGATTATTGTAAATCATTATTGGCAAATCGGTATTTTTAGCCACTTCCTTGAAATAAGTAACCGTTTCAAAATCTGTAGCTTTGTAGCGCATAGGCGGGAGCATCATTAATCCGCTGGCACCATACTCTTGAGCCCTATTGGCTGCAATTACGGCACCCTTAGTAGATTGTTCGGCAATATTAATAACCACCGGTACCGAACCATCTGCGATAGCTACAGTTTCTTGTATCAGCGTTTTCTTTTCATCGTCGGACAAGGTGCTGGCTTCGCCTAAGGTGCCCCCTAAAATAATGCCGTGGACACCAGCGTCTAACTGAGCCTTAACGTTGGTGGCAAACATTTTTAAATCCAGCGTATCATCTTCCTTGAATTTCGTTGTCACTGCCGGCATAATGCCTTTCCATTGTATGGTCATATTTGTTTTATTTAGTTGTTTTTGTGCTTAACGGTGGAATATATAATTCAATTATAGCTTTAACCTCCTTGACAAATGTAGTTTTTTGTATGATTATCCTGTTAATCCTAAATTAACTACTTGTAGCACTATATTACCTTATAAATATCTATTATTACCATTTTTGGGTTAATAAGCATACATTTAAAACTCAAAAACCACAAAAAGTGAAAGTTAAACCCTTTAAAATCTTAAAACCCAATCCGCACAGTTTGGTGGTGGAAGTGTATTGCGATACTATTTTTTACAATCAGCTGCATCAGCATGAGGAGATTCAGATCAGCTACATAGTAGGTGGTCATGGCAGATTGATTGTGGGAGATAGCATTCATAGTTATGTTTCGGGGGATATTCTTGTCTTAGGTTCTAACATCCCACATCTGTTTCAAAGCACAGAAAGTAGCACGCCTTCTCATATGATTTCTGTTTTTTTTACTAAGGAAGGATTTGGTGAAGTTTTTGGTGTTATTCCCGAATTATCAGAAATCAATGTCTTTTTTGAGACTTCCGTTAAGGGTCTAAAAATACGTTCTTTGGATAATGATTTAAAGCAACTGTTTCTTGATTTACCCACAACCCATAACCTGCAACGATTTATTCTCTTTTTAAAATTAATCCAAAACCTAAAACAAACTGAAAGTCAGCCCCTCATATCAACTCTCCCTGCAAGATTATTGTCCAATGCACAAGGACAGCGTTTGCAGCTTATTTTTGAATATTTAATGAACCATTTTCACAGCCCAATTAAATTAAAACAAATTGCTGGCATCGTACACATGACACCACATTCTTTTTGCCGATTTTTTAAGCAAAGAACAAACAAGACTTTCTTTCAGTTTTTAATAGAACTTCGCATAGAAAATGCTTGTCAGCTCTTATTATATTCACCAATGCCAACAATAGCAGAAATTTCCGAGCGATCAGGGTTTAATTCGCTTTCTCATTTCAACCGGACATTTAAGAAAATTAAAATGATGAC
>CAYTDS010000275.1:0-3086 GCA_964436555.1 uncultured Flavobacteriaceae bacterium
TCCATCTGAGTGTTATACAAGAGAAGGGAATTCTCTTCCGAAACCTCCAAAGCATAGCGCCCATCATTGAATACAAACTTGGCGTTACCCTTCAAACAAAAGTGAAACTGAATAAAAGAACTGTCAATTTCTCTTACCACCTGTTTCAAATTCGATGTATCATTCTGAATTTTAAAAATATAGAAGCCATCTTCAATAAAAACCTCTTCCATTGAACCTTGAGCGATATTTTCCATTTCCATTTTTAGGTTTATTTTCTGCTTTCTATTTAGAAAGGTTCTAAATTAAATTTTATTAAACACTACTATTTCCTACAAAAATAACATGTTTACAGTGTTTTATACCATTTTTAATCGGAAAAAACTTAAAGCGATACTAATAGTTCTTCCAGCGTTATTTTTATAAGTTCATTGCTTCTATTTTTGTGCCTCGACCAAAAAGTTTACATGAAGGATTACCACATTTCGAAACACAACTCCTTTTATACCATTGGATTGAACTATAAAAAAGCGGATGCCGAAATTCGAGGCAATTTTAGCTTGGATGAAGATGCTATGGAGCAAGTGTTAAAGCAAGCCAAAACTGCTGGTATTGATGGCCTTTTGATTACCTCCACATGCAATCGCACCGAACTTCACGGTTTTGCCCAACACCCTTTTCAGTTGATAAAACTATTGTGCGATAATACGACAGGAACCGTAGAAGAGTTTCAAGAGGTTGCCTATGTTTACAAAAATAAAGAAGCCATAAGTCATTTGTTTCGGGTAGGTACCGGTCTAGACAGTCAAATTCTGGGAGATTTTGAAGTAATTAGTCAGTTACGCCAAGGTTTTGCCCGCTCTAAAAAACATGACTTGGCTAATCCCTTCCTGGAACGACTATGCAACTGTGTTATTCAGGCCAGTAAACGAATTAAAAATGAAACTGACATTTCTACAGGAGCTACTTCTGTTGCTTTTGCCTCAGTAAAATTTATCATAAATAATGTCGCCGATATTTCTCAAAAGAATATTTTGCTTTTCGGAACCGGTAAAATTGGAAGAAACACATGCGAAAATCTTATAAAGCATACCAAAAACTCTCATATCACCCTAATAAATCGCACAAAAGATAAAGCCGAACAAATTGCGGGAAAATTTAATTTGATTGTAAAAGATTATGGCGATTTGCAAACGGAAATAAGAAACACCGATGTGCTTATTGTGGCAACAGGATCCAAATTGCCTACCATTTCCAAAGAGTTGATTTACCCTAAAAAACCACTTCTCATTTTGGATTTATCCATTCCCAGAAATGTATCTGACAGCGTGGCTGATATGGAAAACGTAACGGTAATTCATCTTGATCAGCTTTCACAAATGACAGATGAAACTTTGGAGAAAAGAAAACAATCCATCCCGCAGGCAGAAGCTATTATCGAGGAAATAAAGGCCGATTTTATTCAATGGCTGGAAACCCGAAAATTTGCCCCCGTGATTAAAGCTTTGAAAAAGAAGCTGAAATCTATGAAGGACGAGGAACTCAATTTTCAAAGTAAAAAACTAACCGCTTTCGATACTCAGCAAGCCGATATCATTTCTGATCGTATTATCCAAAAAATTACGAAGCAGTTTGCCAATCACCTAAAAGACACTGAAATTGATGCAAATACAAGCTTGGATTTAATCCAAAAAGTATTTCAACTTGAAGTGGATGTGAAATGAGTAAGATAATCCGCATTGGTACACGGGACAGCCAACTGGCCTTATGGCAGGCCAATACCGTGAAAAACCAACTGGAAAAGCAAGGCTATAAAACACAACTCCTCCCTGTAAAGTCCGATGGGGATCTTCTTTTAGATAAACCGCTTTACGAATTAGGGATTACGGGAATATTTACCAAAACTTTAGATTTGGCCATGCTCCATGGGGAAATTGATATTGCTGTACATTCTATGAAAGATGTGCCAACCCATTTGCCCAAGGGAATGGTACAGGCAGCTGTATTACCACGCGCCAATGTAGAGGATATTTTAGTGCATAAAGGACTCGATTTTTTGAATTCAGCAGGAACTATTGCAACCGGTAGCCTTCGCAGGAAGGCGCAGTGGTTAAACCGCTACCCAAATCACCATGTCGTGGACCTAAGAGGAAATGTTAATACAAGACTGCAAAAACTTAAAGATAATGCATGGCACGGTGCTATTTTTGCTGCTGCAGGTCTAGAGCGAATCAATCTTACTCCGAAAAACCATATCTCCCTGGATTGGATGCTTCCGGCACCGGCACAAGGTGCTATGCTGGTAGTTGCTATGGAAGCAGATAATTATTCTCTTGAAGCTTTGTCTACCTTAAATCATAAGTCCACCGAAATCTGCACCAAAATAGAGCGTGATTTTCTTCGCACATTAGAAGGCGGTTGCACTGCTCCCATTGGGGCCTTGGCAAAAATCAACAACAATGAACTTATTTTTAAAGGTTGCTTATTTTCCTTGGATGGAAAGCAAAACATAGATATAGAAAAAAGAATTTCACCGGAACAGGCTGATGGTTTTGGCATACTTTGGGGGGAAGAAGTTCTGCAAAATGGAGGAAAAAGATTGATGGAGGAAATAAAACACGGACAGGCCTGATTGCGCTATCAAAGAAACTTTAAATGAAACAGCGGAGCGTCTTACTTTCCACCAAAAAACTAACTCCAAGTCAAGAAAATATGATTCTTGAGGCCGGATTATCTGTGGTTAGTTATGATGCTATAAGTATTGAATATTTAGACTTTGAAGTTGAAAAAAATACTACTAATATCATTTTCAGTAGTCAAAATGCGGTGCGCGCAGTGTTCGATAAAATAGTAAATACACACTTCTCGCTTGGAAGCTGCTTTTGTGTGGGTCAGAAAACGGCCTCGCTTTTAATAACAAATGGCCAAAAAGTGCTCGAAAATGCTAAAAATGCTTCAGATTTAGCGGAAATTATCGTTAAAAGCTATAAAAATGAGTCCTTTGTTTTTTACACAGGTGCCGGCAGAAGGGACGAACTCCCTGACCTTCTAAGCGAGTTTAACATCACATGTAAAGAGGTAATTACTTATTCAACCGTTTTAACACC
>CAYTDS010000276.1:0-3083 GCA_964436555.1 uncultured Flavobacteriaceae bacterium
GGGTTGCTTTTTATGAAAATAGTAAAATCGGATAGAAGTGCCTATGAGCCCCATTTTTGATTTTTTCCTTGATTCGTATAAAAGCACCCCGGTTTATGCTATTGTTTTAGAAGTTATTGCATTTGTGTTTGGAATAGCGAGTGTTATTTATGCAAAACGGGAAAATATACTGGTTTATCCAACAGGACTATTGGCAACTGTTATCACAGTTTATCTTTTGTATAAGGCCGATTATTTGGGCGATATGATGATAAATTTCTATTACTCTGTCATGAGTGTTTACGGCTGGTATAACTGGTCTAGAAAAAGAAATAATGTTTATGTCGTTCCCATTTCCAGGACCAATAACAAGGAAAAGCTTATAGGTGTTTTGATGTTTTGTCTTACTATTTTGATTACTTATTTGGTTTATACTCTTTTTAATTATACCATTAAGACCGAGAACTATATCGACATTTTCACTTCAGGATTGTTTTTCACTGCCATGTGGTATATGGCAACCAAGAAATTAGAGAATTGGACATTATGGATTATTGGGGATTTAATTACAGTACCCTTATATGCTTACAGAGGTTTAGGTCTGCTCTCATTTCAATATCTTATATTTACCGTTCTGGCAATCCAGGGATATCTTGTATGGAAGAAAAGTTTAGACAGCAGCCTGCAAACATCATCAGAGTAGTGCTATTTGGTCCGGAATCAACCGGTAAAACTACCCTTTCAGAACAATTAGCCAGATATTATGAAACAGTTTGGGTGCCTGAATACGCAAGAGAATATCTCCAAGACAAATGGAATAATGAACGAAAAACTTGTGAGGCTTCCGATTTATTACCCATAGCAGCAGGACAAATGCTTCTTGAAAATAAGTTGGCAAAAAAAGCAACCGATATTTTAATTTGTGATACAGATCTTTTAGAAACCAAAGTGTATTCAGAGGCATACTATTTAGGCTATTGTGATCCAATACTTGAAAAACATGCCCTAGAAAATAAGTATGATCTTTATTTTTTGACCTACATAGATGTGCCTTGGGAAAAGGATGATCTTAGAGACAAACCAAAAGAGCGCGAACAAATGTTTGCCTATTTTAAGAATACCTTAGAAAAATATGACCGGAATTTTGTAATATTAAAAGGTGATAAAAAAGAACGATTAACAACAGCCGTTCACCATATTAATAAATTACTTCACAGAATGACAGCGTTTTCAGAAAAAGATATGGCACAACTTTCAGCCATAGGAATAGACAAAAAAAAGGTTTTAGATCAAATAGCAATTTTTAATGCAGGTATTCCATTTGTTCAATTGGAAAAGGCAGCAGTAATTGGTGATGGCATCTCTAAATTATCTAAGGAAGAAGAGGCAGATCTGATTTCGTATTTTGATAAAAACGTATCAGACTTATCATTGTTGAAGTTTGTTCCGGCGTCCGGAGCAGCATCCAGAATGTTCAAGGCGTTGTTTAACTTTTTGGAAACCTTTAAGCCAACCTCCGAAAACCTAGACTCTTATTTACTTCGAACCAACAATAAAGAGCTAACACAATTCTTTAAACAGAAGGAAAAGCTTCCTTTTTTCAAATTAGTTCAAAATCGACTCAAAGGTAAAGGTAAAACCAAAGATGAAGAGGCATATTTTTTTGTAAAAGAAATTCTAAATGAGAATGCTTTAAATTATGGTTTTTACCCAAAAGGGCTTTTGCCATTTCATGATTACGGTGATTATTCCGCTACCCCTTTTGAAGAGCATTTAAAGGAGGGATCTATGTATGCTGCAACAAAAGGCGAGGCAAATTTGCATTTTACTATTTCAGAGCAACATGGCAGCTTGTTTAACCAAGAATTTGACACCATAAAAGATCGAGTGTCCACACTTACCAAAACTTCCTACAATGTGAGTTATTCCTATCAAAAACCGTCTACAGACACCATTGCGGTTTCTACTGAAAATGAGCCTTTTCGGAACTCTGACGGGTCGCTGATGTTTCGTCCGGGAGGGCACGGTGCTTTAATTGAAAATCTTAATGAACAAGACGCAGATATTATTTTTATAAAGAATATAGACAATGTTGTAGTGCCAAAATACGCCAAAGAAGTTGCTGATAGTAAAAAAACACTGGGCGCTTTACTTCTACAATTACAAGCCAAAGCTTTTGAATATGCTAAGCTTCTAGATCTAAATAATCTAACCCTTGAAAAGCTAAATGAAATTAAAAATTTCTTAGAAAGTAATTTAAACGTTCGGTTTTTGGAGAATTTTGAAAGTTTTAGTTTAGGAGATCAAATCGCAGTTATACAAGATAAAATTAATAGACCTATTCGTATTTGTGGAATGGTAAAAAATGAAGGGGAGCCAGGTGGGGGGCCCTTTTGGATACGTGATGCGAATGAACATATTTCCTTACAAATTGTAGAATCTGCTCAGGTAGACATGCTAAATGAAAGCCAGGTAGCAATATTTAAAAATTCTACCCATTTTAATCCTGTAGATCTGGTTTGCGGTATAAAGAATTATAAAGGGGAAAAGTATAACCTTTTAAATTTTGTAAATCCGGAACAAGGATTTATCACCAGCAAAACCCATGAAGGAAAAGAATTGAAGGCTTTAGAGCTTCCGGGACTATGGAATGGTGCTATGGCTTTTTGGAATACCATTTTTGTAGAAGTACCTTTAGCAACATTTAACCCTGTAAAAACGGTAAATGATTTACTCAAGCAAACACATCAAGTAACTCCAAGTTGATTACAAACCATTTTAAACAAAAAAAGGTTCCTAAAACAGGAACCTTTTTTTGTTTAAAGTCTTTGGTGTGTCTATGGGTTTATAGTCCATGAAATGTAATAAATAGAACCTATATTACCTGTACCAATAGCTGTTACATATTCCTGGTTAAGAATATTAGACCCTCCAAGTTTAAAAATCGATTTAATACTTGGCACACCATAATTAATTTGTGCGTCTAGCACTGTAAAAGCAGGAACGTCACCATCAGCAAAAGTAGCCTGCCAAAAATAGGTATCTGTCCACCTGTAATTAATATTAAATCCAAAGTTTTTAAACAACTCGGTATTACCAAATGA
>CAYTDS010000277.1:0-3064 GCA_964436555.1 uncultured Flavobacteriaceae bacterium
CGGACCTGAAAATACGGCAGATTGTATTACAAACGCTCCATCTGGTAGTGTTATACTAACGGTGGCTTGTTCAATAGCAAAAGTCCAATCCCCACCTATGGCATTGAAATACAGCTCATCAAAATCTTTAAAAAAACCAATTTGTTTTGTTGTACGATAGGTTATTACATAGGTATAAACTCCAGGGCTTAAAAACCGGGATTTGTCTCCAATATACACCACGACACCATTTCCCTTTTTCTCTGTAAAATAAGGTTCCGGAGCATTGTCTTTAAAAACATCTACTACCTCAAAATCTACCTTGAAGCGCGTACCTATTTTATCTTTATAATTGGTTGGGAAGGAGCGGTAAATACCTCTTTTTATTTGATTCCCTTCAGCGCGAACCATAATTGTTTCAGTGACCAATAAAGATCCTGAAGTCTCTACTACAATGTTGGAGTTGTAATTTAAAATGCGCTCTTGTGAAAATGACAAACTACAACTTAGACCAACTAAAATCAGAAAAATAGTACGTCTCATCCTTAGGATTTAAAGGTTAATTTCAGGAACTGCTCTTTCACTGTCATTCTTAATGTCAAAATAGTCGCTTTGCCTGTGTTTAGCTATTCCGGCAATTAGGTTGGAGGGGAATTGTTCAATGAGAATATTATAATTTCGAACGCTACCATTATAATATCGTCTGGCCTTTTGCAAGTCATTTTCTACTTTGGACAAATCGCGTTGCAGTTCTAAAAAATTCTCATTAGCTTTTAATGCCGGATAGTTTTCTACCACCACAAAAAGATTTCCTAAAGCCTCAGAGAGTCTTACCTCGGCCAACTCTTGCTCCTTTACAGATTGGGCTGCTATTCCTTTGGTACGTAAATCTGTGATACGTTCAAACAGGTTTTTTTCATGAGTAGCATAACCTTGTACTATTTTTACAATGTTGGGAATAAGATCATATCGCTTTTGAAGTTGTACGTCTATGCCGCTCCATGCCTCTGCCACCATATTTCTGAGTCGGATAAGCTTGTTGTAAACAAAAATAAAGTAGAACAGAATCAGGAGGAGAATAACAATAATCAAGAGGATCATAAAAGTTATATTAACCGTTAGAAGATGTTTAAAGATATAGCTTTTTTACAAAATTAATACCCTATTAAACGTTTTCACTTGGAATTATAGCACTTTAAAATCTCTATTCTAAAAAACATAAATAGGAAGTATTTGTACGTAAGAAAAAAGGAAAAAGAATAATAAATTCTTAAGTCAAATAATTTTTTTATTGCTTAAAAGGGCAATAATATTTTCCCTTTTAAGTACTAAATTACAATCAAAAAAGAAAGTTAAGAGGCAAAAAAAAGAGTATATTTGAATCTTCCCCTGAAACTAATTAAATTGATTTTTTAAATCGATATAATTTTATATAAAATGGATCAAAGCACTAAAAGATCTTGGTTCAATTGGGTAGGGTTTATCTCGGCATGGTTTGCGGTACTTCTACAACTTATACTCATAATACAGAATCGTCAGGCAAATCTTTTTGAAACCCTAATTCGGTTTTTCAGTTTTTTCACTATTCTAACCAATATTCTGGTAGCCTTATATTTTACATCACAATTGTTTAAGTCAGAGAAGTCTATCCTATCCTTTTTAAGTTCAACAGGTTCAGTGACTGCAATTACTGCCTTTATACTAATTGTCGGTATAGTTTACCAAATTATTTTACGAGGAATATGGGAACCTACGGGTTTACAGTTTCTCGTAGACGAAATGCTCCATACCTTTATTCCTGCTTTTATGCTCACCTACTGGTTGTACTTTGCGCAGAAAGAGGATTTAGTTTTAAAAACATTTGGAATCTGGCTATGGTATCCTTTACTTTATTTTGTTTGGATTTTAGTGCGCGGGCATTTCTCCGGATTTTATCCCTATCCTTTTGTAGATGTCACTAGTTTAGGCTATGCTCTAGTCTTAAGGAATACGCTGTTTATTTTCCTTTTTTTACTACTCTTAGTAAGCACTTTACTTTTCTTCGGAAAAAAAATAAACAAACTCAAAGTTAATCATAAATCCATTAAATTATGAACAGTAATTTTCGTTTAGTCGCTTTTGCGCTCGTTTTAATTTATTCCTCATGTGGCACAATCAAAAGTACCCCGGAAGAGGCTTTGTATGGAACTACGTGGGAACTGGACTATATTTCCGGTCCTCGAATTGCCTTTGAAGGACTGTTTCCGGACAAGAAACCTCAGATTACATTTAACAAAGAAACCGGTGAAGTAAGCGGAACAGGCAGTTGCAACGGCTACGCTTCAAAATATACTTTGAATGGAAAAGCCATTAGTTTTGGAGAACAATACCCCACAACAATGATGTTTTGTGACGGAGGTGGAGAAGCGCAATTTACACAAACTATAAAAAAGGTAGATTCGTATTCCATTGATAGTGATGGGAAATTGAATTTATTGGTTCGGGATATTCCATTTTTGCGATTTAAGAAAATAGATAACTAACACCCAATGGTAAAACAATTCTTTATTGTCCTTGCCCTTTTTTTCGTGTTGGGTTGTAAGCCCAAATTAGCTGTAAGTGAAGTGCCCAAGGCATCAGAGGCCATGGTTTTGTCTCCTGCTGAACAAGAAAATCCGGAGCAAATTCCTTATTTTAAAGCAAATGGGAACGAACCTTTTTGGAATTTTACTATTTCCGAAACCGGTATTCATTTTACTTCGCTTATGGAAAATTTTGAAAATTTTACAACCCCGCATACCAATCCTATCAGAGCTATGGATGCTAATGTGAAGTCGTATAAAATAGAAACTGAATCTGTAGACCTAACTATTCAGATTACACAAAAAGAGTGTATAAATACCATGTCCGGGGAAGCGTCACCGTACTCCGTATCGGTTGAACTTAAAAATAGTGGTGAAACAGAATTCCAAAAATTAGAGGGTTGTGGTACGTATATAACTGACTACCGATTGCATGATATTTGGGTCTTAGAAACCTTAAATGGAAACAAAATATCCTTGGCTGATTTTTCTAAAGAGCTACCTTATCTGGAAATTAATTCATC
>CAYTDS010000278.1:0-3056 GCA_964436555.1 uncultured Flavobacteriaceae bacterium
TTATCTCCAAACTCCTGCAGAATTAAAAAATGTGCATCATTTTGGTAATTTTTCCAAATGGATTCCGGGGAAATTCCAAGAGCACTAACGGATTCAATAGCCGTTATGGAAATAGGTTCTATATATTGCAAAGCTAAAATTTATGTTTTATCACTAATTTCAAGGCTTTAAAATTAACTATTTTGAAGCCTTGATTTGGATTAATAGTTATATAATAAAGGAATTTTTAATTCTTCTACTTTGGGTCCGACATTCGTTTTAGAACAAAACTTAACCCTAGAACCAATTATTACTTTGAGGTAAATCAAAATTCCCATGAGTATATTTTTTGGTAATTGATTTTTAAATAGGTTATTTTTGATATGCATTTAAAATACCCAAATGAGTAACACAAGACATAATTGGACACAACAAGAAATACTCGATATATATAATAAACCTTTAATGGAGTTGCTTTATGAAGCCGCTACTGTACATCGTAAATTTCATGATCCAACCACGGTTCAGGTATCCACTTTAATCTCTATAAAAACCGGCGGTTGCCCTGAGGACTGCGGATATTGTCCTCAAGCCGCAAGATATCATACTAAAATAGAAGGAAACGATTTAATGTCAGTACAACAAGTAAAGGCACAAGCATTGCGAGCCAAATCCGGTGGTAGTTCCCGAGTATGTATGGGAGCAGCATGGAGAAATGTTAAAGACGGCCCGGAGTTTGACCAAGTACTTGAAATGGTTCGTACCATAAATAAATTAGAAATGGAGGTTTGTTGTACCTTAGGGATGCTCACCGAAAATCAGGCGCAACGCTTGGCAGAAGCCGGACTCTACGCCTACAACCATAATCTAGACACTTCAGAAGATTACTATAAAGATGTAATTTCTACAAGAGCTTTTAAAGATCGCTTAGATACCATTGCCAATGTTCGTAAAAGTAATGTAACCGTTTGCAGTGGTGGCATTATTGGTATGGGAGAAAAATTGGAAGACAGGGCTGGTATGTTGGTTGCATTGTCTACCCTAAATCCGCAACCGGAATCCGTTCCCATAAATGCATTGGTTGCTGTTGAGGGGACGCCAATGGAGAATATAGCCCCAATAGCCATTTGGGATATGATAAGGATGGTAGCCACCGCCCGCATTGTTATGCCGGAAACTCAGGTACGCTTATCCGCAGGGAGAACAGAAATGAGTCGGGAAGGGCAAGCACTATGTTTCTTTGCCGGAGCCAATTCTATTTTTGCTGGAGACAAATTGTTAACTACTCCAAATCCTAATGTAGATGATGATATGGAAATGTTTAAAATTTTAGGCCTAACTCCTCAAAGACCCTTTATTAAATTATCCCAACCACAAACCATTGAAGCAGATCAAACCACCATTCCAGCTTTAGGAGAAAAACCAAAATGGAGCAGACCTAATCACGTAATTGAACGCAATGAGCAGGCCAAAGACAAGGCCAAAATGAATTGAATTCTTAATCTTCATAGAAAGACAGTCCATTTTTAAAGGCGCCAAACACTATTGCAAAAAACACAACAGCAGTAGCGTCACCTATTGTAAGAATAAAAAAAAATGTAGATTTTTACGAGATTTTTCTCACGTAAAAATATTCTAAAAAACGAATTACAATTGAAGTTACAGGATATTCCAAGGGTAAGCACCATTACTAGGGAGGCGTTTATCCAAAATTATTTCAAGCCTCAAAAACCCGTGGTTATTGAGCGATTTATTGAAGATTGGCCTGCTTTTACCAAGTGGAATCTAGACTATATAAAACAAGTGGCAGGGGATAAAATTGTGCCGCTTTATGATGATAGACCAGTGAATTACAAGGATGGTTTTAATGAACCACATGCCCAAATGAAGATGGCAGACTATATAGATCTTTTGAAAAAGGAGCCTACACGATACCGCATATTTCTTTGGAATATTTTAAAACAGGTTCCTGAATTACAGCACGATTATTCCTATCCAGATTTTGGACTTCGCCTAATGAAAGGTTTACCTATGTTGTTTTTTGGTGGAACAGATTCATATACTTTTATGCATTATGATTTGGATTTGGCCAATATCTTTCATTTCCACTTTGAGGGAAGTAAAGAAATTATTCTTTTTCCTCAATCTCAGAGCAAGTATCTATATAAGGTTCCGCATTCCCTTATTACTCATGAACAAATTAACTTCTCTAATCCAGATTATGAGAAATGGCCGGCTCTAAAAAAAGCTGAAGGTTTTAAAACCTATCTACGCCATGGCGAGGTTTTATACATGCCGGAAGGTTATTGGCATTATATGAAATATATTACCCCCGGATTTTCTATGAGTTTAAGAGCTATCGCCCGGAATCCCAGTAATTTTGGAAGAGCTCTTTACAATTTTTTTATAATGCGCCATATGGATGGTCTTATGCGCAAGCTACAAGGGCAAAATTGGATTGACTGGAAAAATCAGGAGGCAATTCGCAGAACACACAAATTAAATGTTCTTTAAGAAATCAGCTCCCTGATTTTATCATAAACCAAGTGGCTTTCCCATCCCCGATACAATAAGTAATCGGCTAATTTCTTCTTCCTTTTCTGTGTATTGGTTTCTCCTATTAATTTCAATCGCTTTTTTGCAAGTGCATCCAGGGTTTTCAGATAAAGAGCATCATCAATTTCGCTCAAGGCAATTTGAATATTGTATTTTGAGATTTCCCTATGCTTTAGTTCACCAGTTATTTTTATTTTTCCCCATTTTTTAATAGTGAATTTTCCACGAGCATAGCTCTTTGCAAAGCGCTCTTCATTAAGATAATTATTTTGAATAAGATGAGTTACAATTTGTTCTACAGCCTCAGGAATCATACGCATTTCCTTTAACTTAATATAAACTTCCTTATGGCACCTATCTTGGTAAGTGCAGTAGCCTTCTAATTTTTTAATTGCTTCTGTAAGGGTAAAAGACGGTACTGTGCTCATATCTCAAATAGTAATCTATTCCGAATTTAAGCAATCTTTGTTTCGGATACTGAGTATTTAGGATAGCTTCACAATTTTACTTATATTTATTTT
>CAYTDS010000279.1:0-3026 GCA_964436555.1 uncultured Flavobacteriaceae bacterium
TTTCCTTGTACATTGGGTTTTTGTGGAAGTATATCTGCCATTCCAAAATCATAAAGTTGGGTATTGAAGCACATACATGGCATGAAGCCATAGCACCTAAGTAAGATGCCACCATGTGCGGTGCAAAAGGAACATAGTACAAATTTGCCAAATTTGCTATCCGTTGTGCCTCTCCGAGTCCGCCTGCCTTTTGCAGATCGGGCATAATAATATCTACAGCTCCTTTTTCTAAAAGAGGCCTAAAGCCGTGTGCCAAATAATGGTTCTCTCCGGCACATATTGGAGTACTGGTAGAGTCGGTTATTTTCTTATACGCCTCCACATTTTCTGCAGGAATGGGCTCTTCTAGCCACATCATGTTAATTGGCTCCAGAATTTTAGCAACCTTTTCACCTGTAATGGCATCATATCTACCATGCATATCCGCGCAAATATCGATGTTGGGGCCTACCTCTTCTCGGGTAGCCGCCATTTGATCGTACATTCTTTGAATTTCTGCCGGACTAGCCGTCCAGTTATATTTGTCGTATTTATTTGGATCGTTCCCTTGGTCTAAATCAAATTTAACAGCTGTAAAACCCATGTCCACCGCTTCTCTGGCGCTTGCGGCGAAATCAGCCGGTGTGGGCAGTCTGCTTTGATAGAGGGCTGTATCCATATAAACACGAAGTTTATCCCTAAATTTACCGCCCAGTAATTGGTAAACAGGAAGCCCTAGGGCCTTCCCGGCCAAATCCCACAAGGCTGTTTCAACAGCCGTTAGTACAGCGACGAACATACCTGATTGTGCGCCTTCAAAAAAACCGGATCGCCGTATATCCTCAAAAAGCATGTGTACGTTAAGTGGATTTTTACCTGCTAAACGCCGTCCAAACATTTTCACCAAATGATAGGTTCCCGGAGTAGCATCTACCCCTTCGCCGTGCCCTATAATATCTTGATTACTGTATATTTTTACAAATAAACTGTGTCCGCCACGAATATATCCACATTTAATATCAGTGATTTTTAAGTCGGACGGAGCAGATGGTTTTGGGGTTTTATCAATAGCTTTTTCATAGCCCTTGGCATAATTTGCAAATGGCAAAGAGGCCATGGCTGCCGTCGCTACTGTTTTGGATATGAAATCTCTTCTGGAATTTTTCATTTTTTTAAGGTTACCAAGTACGGGTTTTTAATAATTCTTGTATTTGTTCCTTAGATACAGGGAGTTTATCAATATGCTCATTTAACCATTGTGAAAAATCTTTTTCGATCTCGTCGGACCAGCGCATATCAATTTGTCCTGGTGTATATTTTTGTTCTCTGAGCCTTAAATGACCGAACATGTCTCTAAGACGAACCACTTCTGAGGTTTGAGCCACTTTTTCTGCCAAATGTGGAGGAATGAACATGACGCCTCCATCACGACCAAGCACAACATCACCAGGCATAACGGTTGCCATTCCAATTCGGGTGGGGGTATTGATGCCCACCAGGGTGGTGTTAAGCTGTCCGTCCGGATTATTTAAATGATGAGAAGGATGATAGGTTCGAAAGAACGAAGTAAACGAGCCAATATCCCTTAAACCATTTATATCCCTGATGGCTCCGTTGTAAACAATGCCGTTCCCGGTTTTCGTATAGATAGAATTTCCTAAATTATCGCCAATGGTAGGGCCATCCAGATGGGCTCCGAATTGGTCCACTACATACACATCGCCTTTTATAAGCATATCTATGGGCCAGGCATTTTGGGACTGTATTCTCCCGTCCTGATTATGGCCTCTATCATCTATTACCCTGTGGATATCCGGTCTGCCGGGCATAAACGTAGCCGTAACGGCACGGCCTACCAAAACACTATCCGGATTTATGGTCTGCCAGTTTTCATCGTATTGATACTTAAAATTAGCTCCTTTTAAAACCGCCCAAGCTTCCTCCAACGTTACCTTTTTTATGCGTTCCAAAATTGCATCGGACACGTAAGGCCTCCCATCTTTTAGCCGTTCCCCTTTCCATTCAGGAGTTAAAAAAATAAGCTCTTCTTTACTGATTTGCTGGGCAGAAAGGGTTAGATTTAATCCCAACAAAGCGATTAAAATTATTCTAAATCGCCACATATTTTTTATAATTTATTTTTAATCCGATTTAAAAATTTGGAAGAACGACCCCGAAAAGCACTTCAGGGCGTTCCTCCGACCAACTAAACTAACTCAACGCTATTAACTTCGTTTTGATTTACGCATCTTACGCTAATCCCCGATGCAATACTTAACTGTATGTTCTATCGTGTGACCGAGGTTCATCCCATTCCTTTGTAGGCGCAAAGAAGGTTTTGTCGCGCTTGTCCAAGTGTTCCTTTACCACATCTAAATTCAACTCAATCCCAAGGCCTGGAGCAGTTAACGGTACCGGAGCAAAACCCATATCAATCATTTTACCACCACCGGTAAGGGTTACCATATCTTCCCACCAGGGAATGTCTACCGAATGATGCTCTAAGGCTAAGAAATTCTGAGTGGCCGCAGCACAGTGTACGTTAGCCATAAATGAAACCGGTGTTCCGGCCTGATGCATAGCCATGGCAATTCCAAACTCCTCGGCATAATCTCCTATTCTTTTTGTTTCTAAAAGTCCACCGGAGGATGCCAAATCCGGATGAACAATATCAACAGATCTATTATGTATCAGAGGTTTAAAATTTTCAAGGAAATGAATATCTTCCCCGGTTGTAGTTGGTGTTTCTATGGCATCTGATATGGTTTTCCATTGTTCCGTATACTGCCAGGGCACCATATCTTCCAACCAAGCCAACCTATATTTATCCAGGGCTTTCGCAAGACGAATCCCGTTATTCATATCAAAATGGCCATAGTGGTCCGTTGAAATCGGAATTTCATACCCTACCATATTGCGGACATTTTCAACTATTTGTTGCAAATGTTCCAGCCCCTTTTCAGTAATCTGTATTTGGGTAAAGGGATGCGCGGTATTGCCATAAGACATAAAATTCCTTTGGTCTCCCCACTGACTAAGATTTCCTT
>CAYTDS010000280.1:0-3016 GCA_964436555.1 uncultured Flavobacteriaceae bacterium
GGAGATGAAGAAAGTGTTCATCTAAACGTAGCCCCCGGAGCCTATTCACCCTATTTGGAATATGAAGAGGCCTATAGGTACAATTATATACGAATTGAAGCCAATGAAGAAACGTACGTTTTACAACCCCTAGACTATGTTGGTGAAACGCCTTTACCGGTTGGCTTTTATACTTATGAACTTTCTATAACTGAAGCAGGGGATGTACAACTTACTTTTAAAATAGATTAATTATTTCTTTTTTTTAATATCAATCTTTTCTTCAACCGTTGGGCGAATTTTAATTTTTCGCTTTCTTCTTGTTCCGTAAGTACCGTTAACGATTTTACCACGTCTGGATTTTTTATCACCTTTTCCCATATCCTATTATTATTTAAAGATAAATACTTCGTAAAGTAGTATTTTTCAGTTGATTTTACAAGAACTCTGGTTTTATCTTTTTTCTATTACCTGGTATATGTTAAAAACATACAGGTGCACGGTTATTTAAAAATAATAATACTTGAAAGTAATTATTTAACATACAAAATGGTTAAGCCCTTCTTACATACCCACCCCTATGAGCCTTTTCTTTTTCCAGAAGCTACAAAGATAATTGTGGGCACCTTACCGCCTCCCAGATTTACCCAAGGTCTTTTAAAAGAGGGTGATGTAGACTTTTGTTATGGTAGTAGAGACGGACAGTTATGGCCTATTTTGGATCGTATTTTTGAGTTGAATCTATTTTATGAAACAACCAAGAAGGCCATTGCTCAACGAAAAAAATTTCTTGTAGATAGGAAAATAGGGATTTGTGATATCATTGCCAGTGCCGAACGGGATAAAATAGATGCCTCGGATTTAGGGATGCGAACAATAATCCTTCGTGATGTTATATCTTATCTGATTCAATATCCAAATATAGATACGCTGCTTTTTACCGGAGGGAATAGCAAAAATGGGCCTGAGTATTTGTTTCGAAAACTTTTAAGGGAGTATCAAATAGAATTAACAGTTATCAACGATTCAGTACCTCGCATTCATGAATTTCAATTTTCGGAATCAAGAAAAGTGAAAACTGTTTCTTTGATAGCACCGTCAGGAGCGGCCAATAGGGCAGTGGGAAGTTTGGAAGCCTATAAAAAATTTAAAGATGTATTTCCGGAATTTACCACTTTTGATTTTAGAGTTTTGCAGTACCGCCAATTCTTCTGATTTTTTTATACAAACTCGCAAAACTAAAAAGAGTCCTCTCAGTTACGACAGGACTCTTTTACGAGAACACTATATGAAAATGAAAAAAATTTGAGTCTTTTTTTAATTATTTAGTAAAAGTATTTTCTTTTTACGCTTTGACTAAATTATTGTTGTAAACCCTGTTATTTTTGTGGTGTCCGAGGGTTATTTTGTTATTTGGATTTAATCTGAGCGCGACTAATTGAATAATACCGATATTTGAAGAAAGAAGCTTTTCGAAGGCTTGCTTTAAATACAGTTAAGCACTTATAAAATTATGCATCAGTCAGACAGGTTAGAAGAATTTAAGAAATCGGTAAACAATAAATTCAATATTTACAACAGTTTATTTCTTAGTCTTCCTTACAGAAATATTGAAAATGTAGGTATGCTTTTACCTTTGCTACTAGATCAATGCCAAAGAGGTCTAAAAGCTGGTCTTAATCCACAACAAATTCTGGACGATTTCTTTCAGAACTATGCCCATATAGAATTGGAAGAGGATAGGATAGATTTTATGTTTCGCATTATACAGTATGTAGAACGACAAGTAGTTTTATTCGATAGTGTAGAGGATGCCGCTTTTCCAAAATTAAACGAGCATAGCAGCTCGTTATCTATAAAGGATTATTTCCAGTTTATTGAAAAAAATAAAAATTGGGATGAGATAGCCGATAAATTGGCTACTTTCAGTGCTCGAATTGTTTTAACGGCTCACCCCACCCAATTTTACACTCCGGCTGTTTTAGATATTATAGCCAATCTTAGAACTCTAATTGAGGAAAACAGAATCAATGAAATTGACGTGAGCCTGCAGCAATTAGGACTTACTTCATTAATCAATGCAAAAAAGCCAACACCATTGGATGAAGCCAAAAATATCATATATATATTAAGAAATGTTTATTATGATGCGGTTGGTGAGCTGTATTCGTCCATAAAGAATAGTAGCAAGGGTGGTTTTTTTGAGAACCATGACATTATTAAGCTTGGCTTTTGGCCTGGAGGAGATCGCGATGGCAATCCGTATGTAACGGCAGATATTACTAAAGATGTTGCTGATGAGCTCCGCATTAACCTTATGAAATGTTATTACAATGATTTAAAGCGTCTTCAACAAAAACTCACTTTTAAGGACTTACAAGAGCATCTCAATTTACTGCGAAGGAACTTGTACAAAGCCATGTTCGATCCTACTCAGAATGTAGGTTATGATGCTATAATCAATCCACTTTTAAAAATTAGAGAAATTTTAATAGACAAGTACCATGCCTTATATCTTAAGGATTTGGATGATTTAATTGATAAAGTCAAGATTTTTAAAACCCATTTTGCCACTCTGGATATTCGCCAAGATCATAGTATGCATCTAAAAACTGTAGAAGCTATTTTGAAGTTGAACGGTTTAATTTCTAAAACTATTGATGAATTAACAGAAGATGAATTGGTAGCCCATTTGCTTCACACCAAGTTGAATGTATTGCCCAAAGACTATGAAGAGGATATTGTAAAGGATACCATCAATAATATTCGGCAATTAAGTGCCATACAAGATAAAAATGGGGAAGAAGGTTGTAACCGCTATATCATTAGTAATTCGGAAGACTTATTTTCTGTACTTTTTGTTTATGGTTTGTTCAGATGGTGTGGATGGGATGCGGCAGAAATCACGTATGATATTGTACCACTTTTTGAAACCATGAACGGCATGGATACAGCGGAAAATACCATGCAAAAGCTGTTTCGTTTAAAAGAGTATCGTAACCATATTTCCAATAGGAGTGGTAAGCAAACTATGATG
>CAYTDS010000281.1:0-3002 GCA_964436555.1 uncultured Flavobacteriaceae bacterium
CGGCACCTAAATAAATATTGGCCATAGAATCGAATATACCCTCAGGATGTCCTGCAGGCAACTTTGTGCCATCTAGAGAAAGTTCAGAATTATAGGCGTGGCCGGGTTTATAAATTTGAGTTGGCTCTGAGTCGCTGGATTTATACAAAAAGTTGGGATTTTCCTGCTCCCATCTAAATGCCCCTTTCTCGCCATAAATGGCAATTGCAAGTCCATTTTCCTCGCCCGTGGCAACCTGGCTGCTACGGAGCACTCCTTTTACATAATCGCTTACTTTAAGAAGCACAGTGCCATCCAGATCCATCTGATTCCCATCATACATAAGGTTAAAATCGGCTAGGATGGATTTAATTTTCAAGCCTGTTGTATATTCAATCATATTAAAGGCATGCACCCCAATATCACCCATGCAAGAACTAATACCGGCCTTTTTGGGATCCAAACGCCAAACAGCTGCTCTTTTTTCAGCATCATGAATAACGGGGTTTAACCAGCCTTGGTAATATCTGGCATCTACCTTGTGGATTTTCCCTAAAGCACCTGACTTAATCATTTCCCGCATTTGCCTCACCATGGGATAGCCGGTATAGGTATGAGTCAGGGTAAATACCGTGCCTGCCTTTTTGTGGGACCCTTGTAAAATTTTAGCTTCTGCAAGGGAGGTGGTCATAGGCTTTTCGCAGATAACGTGGAAACCGTTTTCCAACAAAGTTTTTGCCATTGGGAAATGCAAAAAATTTGGAGTAAGTATAGAACATACTTGTACTCTTTTCTCTTTGGGAAGCTTCATCTCCTCGGTAATAAACGTATCAAAATCCTTATAAATTCGGTCAGTTGGTACATCTATTTCCTTTGCAAAGGCAAGATTTGATTCAAAGTCCGGATTGAATACTGCTGCGGTAATTTGATAATTATCATTAATATGGGATGCAACCCGGTGCAACACTCCAATAAGGGAATCTCCCCCTCCTCCTAAAATTCCTAATCTAATTTTCTTTGGCATTTTATATCTATTTGATTAATATTAGTGCTTTGTAATTCATCCTCTATAATCCATTTTTTTACGGATCTCTTGCGTTGCTAATTCCCCAGCCCATTTTTTGCAAAGAAACAATCCCAAATCCAAAGAGGAGGCAACCGCTCCGGCCGTTATTACACTACCATCTTCTACTATACGCTCTTTTACAACTTCACTACAGTAAGGCTCCAAATCCAAATAGGATTGATAATTAGTAGTGGCTTTTTTATCAATCAAAAACCCAGCTGCTCCAAGTAGTAAACTTCCGGTACAGATGGATGCTTTTGTTTTTACTGTTTGGGCCGACTTTATCCATGCTATAAAGTCAGCGTCTCGCTGTAATTCCCTGGTGCCAAACCCACCGGGCACAATTATAACATCGTACTTTGAAAGGTCATTTTTAACCTTTTGCGGCACTATCTCCAGTCCAAAATTGTCAATAACGGTATTCGTAAAAGAGCAAATATCCCATTCCAAATCAGGAATATACTTTAGTGCTTTTAGCCTGGATATAGGATCGTATATTCCAATAAAATCAAGCCAAGTAATTCCATTAAAAATGATGTAGGCAATTTTCATTTTGCTATGAATTATAAATTCCCCTTTTCTACTTTTTGAATTTAATGTTTATAAGCTATTTTTTCTCTTTTGAAAAACAGGGCAAAGAAAACCAATACCAAAAATGCAAAAACTGCAGGGTATAGCCAAATATTTTGCCAAATATGCGAGCCATCTTCCTTAAGATAGACATCTGCTATTTTACCGGCAACCCAAAAGCCAATTAACATTCCAACCCCATAGGTAGCCAAAGTAATTAGGCCTTGGGCAGCACTTTTATATTTTGGGCCTGCCTTGCTATCCGTATAAATTTGTCCGGAAACAAAGAAAAAATCATAACAAATACCATGTAGGGCAATCCCCAATAAAAGCATGAAGGCAAGTTCCCCGGCATTTCCATAAGCAAAAAGCACATAACGAATTGTCCACGCTAACATGGCAACCAAAATGGTATTCTTAAATCCGAATTTATTAAAAAAGAAAGGCAGCAATAACATAAAAAGTATTTCCGATCCCTGCCCAATGGTCATTTTTGCTGTTGGATTTTCCAATCCTGCCTCCACTAAAAACGGATTTGCATTCTGATAATAAAAGGCCAAAGGAATACATATCAAAATAGAAGATATAAAGAAAATCAAAAAATTTCTGTCTTTTAATAACCTTAATGCTTCCAATCCCAAAATATCTGAAAGGGCTATTTTATCTCCCTTATCAATTCTGGGAGGGGTTTTTGGTAATGTGAAACTAAAAAAACCTAAAAATGCGGATGCTATTGCAGTCATCAGGAAAGTATTTTTTAGCATCCCCGCTCCTATTCCCGCATCCGAATCCCAAAGAAAATAACTAATAATTACCCCGGCAATTATCCATCCCATTGTTCCAAAAACCCGAACAAATGAAAACTCCTTTGTGGGGTCTTTCATTTGATTAAAAGAAATGGAATTCACTAAGGCCAAAGTAGGCATATACAAAATCATATAGGTCAAAACCAAGGGATAAAAAATCGTGAAATCTGTTGCGCCATACATCAAATACAACAAAATTGCTCCCAAAAGATGCAACACGCCCAAAATACGCTCCGCATTAAAATACCTGTCTGCGATAAGCCCAATAATGAATGGCGCTATGATGGCGCCCCAAGATTGGGTTGAGAAAGCCAATGCGATTTCCCCATCACTGGCCTTTATATTATTGCCCAAGAAAGTACCTAAGGTAACGAACCATCCTCCCCAGATAAAAAATTCCAAAAACATCATCAAGGAAAGCTGTACACGGGTCTTTGAATTCATAACCAATCGTTATCTTTTGTAAAATGCATAGTCTAAAATCAATGGATCAATGCTGTTATTTCTAAAATCAGCGGCTATTTGTCCTCTGTGATAAGTAGAATGGTTTGTGATATGAAAGAGCATATCTTGTAAGGTGT
>CAYTDS010000282.1:0-2987 GCA_964436555.1 uncultured Flavobacteriaceae bacterium
AATAGTAAAGGAAGATTAATATTTGAAACACTGTTTAGAGGAAGAAGTGCTCAGGAAATATTTAAGTTTTTGGACGAGGAAACTAGTTTTAGTGAAGATTTACGAATCATTGGAGCATGTCCAAAATGGGAATTTATCACAGCTCTTTTTCGCCGATTATTTTATACCTCCCGCTGAATTAAACTTTGTCCAAAGGTTATCAAAATATTCCTGTGCTCTTCTGAAATTTCCAAATCCTTTAGTAATTCAAAAGCTTTTTCGGTATAGCGCTTAATTTCAATTTTGGTGCTCTCAGCGGCTCCGCTAGTCAAAAATATATCTTTTACCGTAGCTATTTTCTCTTCATTGTCTTTGATTTTAATGGAAAATAGGTGCTCTAACTCTAATCTTTGCCGGGAGTTAGCTAGTTCCAAGGCTTGCAGATAAAGAAAGGTTTTTTTATTCTCAATGATATCGCCGCCTATTTGCTTCCCAAATGTTTTGGGATCGCCAAAGGCATCCAGATAATCATCTTGTAATTGAAACGCTATTCCCAGATTTTTTCCAAATTGGTAGATAGTCTCCAATGCATTAGATTCAGCCCCTGCTATCATAGCCCCCATTTTCATTGCAGCAGCCAAAAGCACAGCCGTTTTGAACTCAATCATTTTCAAATACTCCCATAAAGCAACATCTTCACGGTTTTCAAAATCAACATCGTACTGCTGACCTTCGCAAACGGCAACGGCAGTTTTACTAAATAAATGAATTAAGTCTTTAAATAACTGGCCTTCATAACATTCTAATACTTGATAGGCCTTAATAAGCATTACGTCCCCGGATAAAATCCCTGTATTGATATTCCATTTTTCATGAACCGTGCTTTTTCCTCTCCTGGTGGGCGCATCATCCATAATATCGTCATGTACCAATGAAAAATTATGGAAAATCTCAACTGCTAACGCCGCATCCAAAGCGCTTTTATAATCTCCGCCAAAAATCTCAGAAGTCATCAAAGTGAGAACAGGACGTATTCTTTTACCTCCCAGATCCAAGAGATAAGTAATGGGCTCATAAAGATTTCTGGGCTCTATAGCAACCATTTTTTCTTGTTGATAACTAATAAATTCGCTTCTGTAAAACTCTAGACTATGCATAAAACTTTTTTCTATTGGAACTTGGATAAAACATCTATGAACGCTTATCGCTTTAAATTACATGGCGACTAAAACAACACTCTTTTTACAATGCCCATTATGGATTTTCAAAAATACAATAAATGAAAGCAAACATTTTTAGAAGAATTGCATCTTTTGAAGACTGTAACAAAATCAGAGCTATTGCGTCCTACTTTTAATCATATGTTAAATTATTGTAAAACTTTGGAAACTTTTTTTGTTTTTAAAGTTTCCATGGTACATTTGCGCCTCAATTATGAAAGAAAAAATTTTAGAGAAGGCGCTGGACTTGTTTTTGAATCTTGGGTTCAAAAGTGTAACCATGGACGATTTAGCGAATGAGATGGGTATTTCCAAGAAGACAATCTATACTCATTTCAATAATAAAACGCAATTGGTAGATGAAAGTGTAATGCATCTGTTTTGGGGTATATCGGCAGGAATTGATCAAATCTGCTCAACAGCAAAAAACCCGATTGAAGAATTATATGAAATTAAAAAATTTGTAATGGTTTATTTGAAAAATGAGAAATCATCCCCACAACATCAATTGCAAAAATACTACCCTCAAACCTTTGATAAAATAAGAAGCAAGCAGCTGGAAATGATGGAAGCTTGCACGATAGAAAACATCAAAAGAGGAATTGCTATGGGCATTTACAGAGAAAATCTGAATATTGATTTTGTATCCCGAATTTATTTCTCTAGTGTTATTAGTTTAAAAGACACCAAGCTTTTTCCACCGGAAATTTTTGCTCCAGCCGAATTGCAAGATGATTTTTTAGAATACCATATCAGGGGTATCGTAACCCCAAAAGGAAGAACAATTTTAAATTCAATAATCAACTCAACCCACGAATAGATGAAGAACATTTTTTTAAACCTGATTGCTTTTTTATCGGTAATCACGGTCTTTGCGCAAGAAGCTCCTAAAAGCTTTACGCTTGAAGAAGCCATTACCTATGCTTTGCAACACAACTATAGCTCTATTAACGCCTCACGAGATGAGATTGATGCACAAAAGCAAAAATGGGAAACCATTGCAGGTGGTTTGCCTCAAATAACGGGAGATCTTAGTTACCAAAACCAGCTAAAACAACCTGTCTCTTTAATTCCCGCTGAACTTGCCGGAGGAGAGCCCGGGGATTTTATTCCTGTGATTTTTGGCGTTCCCCAGCAATTCACCGCCACTGCCACACTTAGACAACAAATCTTTGATGGATCTTATATTGTTGGTATACAAGCCACTAAAGCTTTTATAAGTTACAGTGCTAACAATAAAGAGAAAACAGACTTGGAGGTAAGAAAGGCAGTGGTAGAGGCTTACGGAAATGTACTTCTGGCACAAGAAAGTGTAGCTATTCTTGAGAAGAACAAAAATACTCTGGATAAAAACCTCTTTGAAACTCAAAAAATTTATGAAAACGGACTGGGAGATGAAGAGAGCGTAGAGCAATTGCAAATTACCTTGTCCACAATAGAAAATCAACTTAAAAATGCCGTTCGCTTAGAGGAAATTACCTTACAGATGCTCAATTTAATGATGGGTATTTCTATTGATTCTCCTACCCGGTTAACCGAAAATCTGGATGATCTTACCCAAAAACAAATTGATTTTGAACTTTTGGAGACCGACTTCGCCATGGAAAATAATGTAGATTACAAATTGGCTTATAATTTAAACGAGCAGCGGTATTACGAGCTAAAATTGGCAAAAAGTAGGGCTCTGCCAACGCTCAATGCATATATAAATTATGCCACAACCTCATTTGGAAATTCTTTTACTTTTTTAAACAGTGATCAAGATTGGTTTCAATATTCTGTATTAGG
>CAYTDS010000283.1:0-2987 GCA_964436555.1 uncultured Flavobacteriaceae bacterium
TCAACTTTCTTTTCAAAAAGGTGAATTCGTTCTTGCAAGGGAGTCAAGATGTTTTTAATGTTTTCCCGGTTTTGTTCCGTAAACTTAGAGCTTTTCTCATCCAAAATCTTATTTGCAAGATTTTCAAACTCTTTAGTAAATTTTTCCTGAAGTTTTTCTACTTCTTCTTTTTGCTCTCTATTTTTCTGCCCCAGGTTTTCCAAATCCGCCCGGTAACGAACAATTTGGTTACCTAATTCTTCTTTTTCAAGTTGTAAGCGATTTTTATGTAAATCTGTTTCAGTTAGTTTTTGTTCTATAGCTGCTAAATTATAGCGAAGTTGCACTTCCCGTTCTTCCAAAGCACTTTGCGTCGATTTAGTCTTTAGGGCTTGAATGTAATTACCCAAAAAAAAGCCTACTGATAAACAAAGTAGTGCAATGATTATATAAACGAGTATTCCATCCATCCAATAAAAATCTTTGGAGTAAAGATAAAGGATTGTTTTATTTATTAATGAAATGTAACCTTACTTTATTACTTGAAATGCGCCTGTATTTCCGTCAAATTTAATGAGGTCCTTTGGGAAAATCTTATCAAATGCTTTGCTGGCAATAAGTTCACAAGGTTGTCCAAAATGAGATCTGTTTTCTTCCAATAAAAGCATTTTATCACATAACTGAATGGCCAACTCTATTTCATGAGTAGTCAATATTACGGTTTTGGTAGTTTTATGGGCAATAGTTCGCAACAGCTTTAGAATATACGCTTTATGATACAAATCCAAGTGTGTAGTAGGTTCATCTAAAAGCAGAATTGAGGTGTCCTGAGCTATGGCACGTGCAATCATTACACGTTGTAATTGACCGTCACTAAGTTGGTAGCAAGGCTTTTCTTTTAGCGCTTCTATTTCTACCAGAACAAGGGCCTCCTCTATTTTAAGTTTGTCATTTTTAGTAAGGCTACCAATCCAGTTGGTGTAGGGTTGCCTGCCTAATGCTACCAATTCCCAAACCGTCATGTTCTTTGATGCAATAGGTTCGGTAAGCACCAGACTTATTTTTTCTGACAACAATTTGGCAGAATACCTGTTTAATTCTAATCCATCAATAAGCAATTCTCCGGAAATTTTTGGTTGTATGTTTCCTATTGTTCGGAGTAAGGTAGATTTCCCAACCCCGTTAATGCCGACAATGGCCATAATTTCACCTTGTAAAATTGAAAAATCAATCGGACTCCCAACTAGGGTCGACTGCTTTTTAGTACGGTAACCAATACTGAGGTTTTTAGCTTGTAGGGTAGTATTCATGTCCGTTGGTTTTAAACATCTAATTTATTTCCATCTCCTATTTCTTACTAAATTTCTGGTTCGTAACTCATGATAGAAAGTGTTTTTGATATCCTGATCTTTCCAATCAATGTTTTCCAACATAATTAAACTCGTTTTGGAGTCAGGATAATATAAATTCATACTAATATAGCCAGGAACATAACCTGTGTGGCCAATTTCTAAAATATCGTTTTCATTGGCAATTCTTAACCCATATCCATAGCCAATAATACCAAATAAAGAATGATTTTGATTGGCGTGTGGTGTTATCATTAAATCATAGTTTTTTATGGAGATAATTTTTCCATTATGAAGAACATGGTTCCACAATAATAGATCTTCAGCGGTTGAAATTAAAGTAGCCGCAGCAGCATATTGATTGATAAAAGTTTCTTTTTCCAAATGTATACTACCCTGATAATCTCTGTAATACGCAGTGCCAAGGGTACTATGATTTGCCCCATTACTTGCCTTAGAATTCATCATCCCTATGGAACAGAATAACTCGTTAGTAAGCTCAAGATAGTTTTTACCAGTAATTTTTTCGAGGATTTGCCCTAAAATTTGGTACCCTAAATTGGAATAGGAAAAACTCACACCAGGGGTAAAATCAAGGGCTTTATTGAGATCCGTAATACCATGTGTATGACTGAGCAAATGATGTACGGTGACCATACTAGTCCAAGGCATCTCTATTTCCGGCAAAAATTTACCAATGGAATCAGTAAGGTTCAAGCCTCCTTGTTCGTATTCTTTCATAATAAGAACGGCCGTTATTTGCTTGCTCAGAGAACCTATGACAAATCGGTGGTCTAATTTCATTGGTTGCTTTAAAGCATAATCTGAATACCCATAAGTTTTATGATAAGTAACAGAATCTTGAGTAGCCATTAAAATTACGCCATTAAATGGTCTAACGGTGCTGTCGACTAATAGGGAATCTACTTTTCTGTAAAAAAGTTCATCATATGTGTTCTGCCCATAAAAGGAATAGGAGGCCACAACAAGAACCAAGAAAGGGAGAAAGCCGATTATTCTTTTTATCATGAATTCATTTTTATCCTTAAAAAACCATCTTCCTTTTCCGCACTAGCAACCAAATAACAACAGGAGCACCGATGATGGAAGTTATGGCATTTATTGGCAAGACGTTAGCAGAGTTAGGTAGTTGGGCTATGGCATCACAAAGTAACATTAGAATAGCACCATATATGGCTACAGCCGGAAGCAAAATTTTATGATCTGTAGTGGTAAAAATCTGTTTGGTCAAATGAGGCACAGCCAAGCCAATAAAGGCAATAGGTCCCGTAAAAGCAGTTATAGCCCCTGCCATAAGCCCTGTTGCTATGATGATGACATACCGCATTATAGCTATATTAACCCCCATACTACGCGCATAATTCTCTCCCAGTAAAAGACCATTCAATGATTTTATAGCAGCAATACTTAATCCAACTCCAATTAAAATCGCGATCAAAAGCAATCCAAGTTGATTCCAAGATAAATTTCCCAAAGAGCCAAAGGACCAGAATATATATTGTTGTAATTTTTCTGCATTTGTAAAATAAGATAGTACGCTTACTACAGCAGAAGTAATACTACCAAACATAAGACCAATAATGAGTAACGCCATGGTATCCTTTACTCGGGTGGCCACAAGTAATACTGCCGCCAAAA
>CAYTDS010000284.1:0-2970 GCA_964436555.1 uncultured Flavobacteriaceae bacterium
GTCCCGCAATAAAAGCGGGATGCTCTATCCAGCTGAGCTACGCGACCTTTGTTATTTTACTGTCCTTTTGGCCTTGTGACCGTCCCGCAATAAAAGCGGGATGCTCTATCCAGCTGAGCTACGCGACCTTTGTTATTTTACTGTCCTTTTGGCCTTGTGACCGTCCCGCAATAAAAGCGGGATGCGCTATCCAGCTGAGCTACGCGACCAATAGTTGCCCTTAAAATTACAAAAGAATTCCTAAGTGCAAACCGGTGGCAAAATTAGTAAAAATCATAAATTAAACAACCCCATTACTATAAATAAAAAAACAAGCTTCTTTATTAGTTACATAGTGCATCCTTTGTGCTCGTAAATACTTGCATATCTGATGGTTGAATTTCAGTTCTCATCTCAAATCGATTTGGCAACATCTATACTATCACCTAAAAATGGTTTAAAAAAACTTCTTTAGGGGACAAACTATCGCATTCCGAAATTACTACGGATATGATTTTTATCATATTACAAGAAACACATAGCCTGTATTTTTGCCTTAAAACTATATCCTTTCCATGTGTACCCTTGTTCAAAAATACAATATTCCCGGTCCTAGATATACAAGCTATCCCACCGTTCCTTACTGGAATAGGGATAGCTTTTCTGAAAAATCATGGAAAACCACAGTACAAAAAAGTTTTCAGGAAAGCAATAACACAGAAGGTATTAGCCTTTATATTCACCTCCCTTTTTGCGAAAGTATGTGTACCTTTTGCGGGTGTCATAAACGCATAACCAAACGGCATGATGTAGAATCACCCTATATAAAAACAGTGCTGAAAGAATGGTCGCTGTATCGCAATCTCTTCAATCAGAAACCAAGAATAAAAGAACTTCATCTTGGTGGAGGAACACCTACCTTCTTTTCTCCAGAAAACTTAAGTCTCCTGATAGCCGGTATTTTTAAATTTGCCGATCGCGACGAGCGTTGTGAATTAAGCTTTGAAGGTCACCCAAATAATACCACTGCAGCGCATCTTCAAGTCTTGTACAGTTTGGGCTTTAGAAGGGTAAGTTTTGGGGTCCAGGATTATAATGCTTCAGTACAAGAGGCTATTCATCGTATTCAACCTTTTGAAAAGGTAAAAGAGGTAACCGAAATTGCCCGGGAAATAGGGTATACCTCGGTAGGTCACGATATAATCTTTGGACTACCTTTTCAAACCGCTGCACACGTAGCAGAAACCATCTCAAAAACAACCTTGCTAATGCCGGATCGACTCGCATTTTACAGTTATGCGCATGTGCCGTGGTTAAAAGGTAACGGTCAAAGAGGCTATAAAGATGGTGATTTACCTTCGGCTCAAGAAAAACGAGAACAATACGAATTGGGTAAAAAACTCCTTTCACAAGTTGGCTATCATGAAATTGGCATGGATCATTTTGCATTACCTCAAGATAGCTTGTACAAAGCAATGCTAGAAAACACCATACACAGAAATTTTATGGGCTATACGGTATCCAAAACAAAACTGATGATTGGTCTCGGAGCTTCCAGTATTAGCGACAGTTGGTACAGTTTTGCTCAAAATGTTAAAAGCCTGGAAGAATATAATCATCTGGTGGAAAATGACATCATCCCTATTTTTAGAGGTCATATTTTAACCGATGAAGACCAAATAATTAGAAGGCATATCTTAAATTTAATGTGCAGATTGGAAACATCGCTTCAAAAGCAAAATGAACAATTTGAAGAGTTACCCGCTGTACTCGCCCGACTTGAAGATTTGGCCATAGACGGTTTGGTAATTATTGGTGAGAATCACATTGCTGTTACAGAAAAAGGTCGGCCGTTTATTCGCAATATCTGTATGGCTTTTGATGTGCTGCTGCACCGTAAAGCTCCTGAAACAAAACTATTTTCCATGACAATTTAAATCTTAAAAACACTACCATGATAACTAAAATAATAGTACCCGTAGATTTTTCTGAACAATCTGAAAATGCGCTCAAAGTAGCGGTTTCCCTTTCTAAAAAATACAATTCCGAAATTTTGGTATTGCATATGTTGGAATTATCTGCAGGGATTTTCACCGCTCCCGATGGCCCACAGATAGATCAAAGTCTCTTCTTTTTGGAATTAGCTAAGAAGCGGTTTAATGAGTTTTTAAGCAAACCTTATTTAAAAGGCATAAAAATCACCCCTATTATCAAACATTTTAAGGTATTTAGCGAGGTAAACGAAATAGCCAAATTGCATGGAGCCGATTTGGTTGTAATGGGCTCCCATGGCGCAGATGGGTTAAAACAGATTTTTATTGGTTCCAATGCAGAGAAAGTGGTACGCCACTCAGAGATTCCCGTATTGGTGATAAAAAATGAAATCGCCGATTTTAAGGTGGCTAACTTTGTGTTTGCAACCGACTTTAAAGAGGAAAGTATCACCGCGTATCTAAAAGCAAAAGATTTTGTAACTAAGTTTCAGGCGAAATTGTACCTGGTGTACATTAATACTCCGGGAGATAATTTCTTAAGTCATAAAGACGCCCAAAAGAAAATTGCTCAGTTTTTAGAAAAGGTAGACGCTCAACTGCCGGTAGAAATTTATAATGACTACAGTGTGGAAACAGGGATTCTAAACTATGCAGAAACCATTGATGCCGATTTAATTGGGATTCCCACACATGGCAGAAAAGGACTTTCTCACTTTTTTATGGGCAGCATCGGTGAAGACATTGCAAATACCTCCAAACTACCGGTGATTACATTTAAGATCTAATTTTTCGTTGCTCGCTGTTCGCTGATAGTCTTACCTTTGAGACCGATTCGAAAACAAGCATATAAACGTTCTCCATGCTTCTGAATTCCTGAAAGGTCTAACTATCAATACAGATGGAAGTAGGGAATCCATGCACCGCCCTTGGCCTTAAAGGGAAGAGCTTTGTAGTTCTTGTCAATTAATAGGTTACCGTTTTTTTTGAACTTGCAATT
>CAYTDS010000285.1:0-2952 GCA_964436555.1 uncultured Flavobacteriaceae bacterium
AAATTGACACCAAAGAAGATGGTACTTTGCAAGTAGTCCGTATTCTATTGGAAGGACCAAAGCCTTTGTCAGAATATGTATATCCCAAACTGTAAAACAATAAAAGGCATTTCTGCTTCTAGGATTGTTTCTAAAACTTTAAACACATCGGACGTTCCAATGCCATTTTTTGGCTCATATAGGTTAGCATTCCTGTTTCAGGGTGAATCTCAAAAATGGTGATATTATTGTTTTTGTGCTTATATTTAAAGAAAACCTGCGGTATTCATGACTAGGACATTCATTTATACTTGTGTTTTCATTTATGCACTTTTGCTTGCCCAAAACAGTAGTGCGCAAAATCCTTTGGAACAGGAGGCGGAGGTGTTTTCAAATGCTTCAGATGCTGAAAAAATATACCTACAACTTTCTGGAACCACCTTCAATAACTCGGAAACCATTTGGTTCAAAGCCATAGTAACGGATGTAATTGACCACATGCCCACAACAAAAAGCGGAGTACTTCATGTTGAGTTAATTGACCCATTGGAAAACCGTATAGTTGACAAAAATCTTTTAAAGATAAGTGGTGGTGTCGCTAATGGATTTTTTCAGTTGCATGCAAGTTACCCGGAAGGCAAATATATGGTTAGGGCATACACAGAATGGAACAAAAATTTTGGTTCAGATTTTATTATCTCAATTCCCATTAATCTGTATCGATTACAACAGGCTGATGGCAAACCCAGTCCCATTCGGGATATAGTATTCACAAAAGACCTTAATTCCAGTACATTTTCTTTATCATCTACTATTGCTGTTAAGGAGTTGGACAGTCTCCATACTGGTGACGCCAAGTTATATATAGATTGGAAAGGAGGTAAAGACTCTATTATAATAAAACCAAAGAAAAAGGAACCACATTTCAATCTCCAACATAGGATTCCAATAAATGTCCCAATTGTAAATTACCGGTTACAGACCAAAAATGAGGTATTCTCGAAAGCAATAGTCCTTGATAATAAATACGGTTCATTGCAGTTTTTTCCTGAAGGAGGTTCTTTTGTGGCGGGTTTACAAAGTGTAGTTGGATTTAAGTATGTAGATTATAGGGGAAAGGGCGCAGAAATCCAAGGAACTATAGAAGATGAAAATAGTAATATTGTTGCCGAATTTAAAAGCAATGCTTTGGGGATGGGCAAAGTAATCCTAACACCGGAAGAAGAAAAGACCTATTATGGTGTTTTGACTACTAAAAGCGGGAATACTTTTAAGTACGAATTGCCCAAAGCAAAAAAGACAGGTCAGGTTTTGAGTTTAATCCACAAAGAATCAAATAAGGAATTAAGAGTTTGGAATAAAGAAAAGAATAGGGACAGTCTTTTTATTAAGCTGTTCCACAGGGGCAAGAACCTTTTCGCTATTAAGGCGCGGTTCAGAAATGGGATGTTTTCATATAGAATTCAGCCAGAAGATCTACCCCATGGTGTCATTGGGCTTACGGTGTTCGATAAAAATTATAGCCCCGTGGCGGAGCGTCATTTTTTTAATAAACCAAAAGAGGAAAATCTGGATATAACATTAGAAACGGATAAGGATCGCTATAATATTCGTGACAGCGTTCAAGTTGCTATATCAACACGTCAAAATGGTAAATCCGTACCAGCCTCAGTCTCTGTCATGGCAGTTGACTCCAGTTATTTTTTCAGTACCAATCTGGAAAGGAACACTATTGTCTCCTACTTTTTGTTGCAATCTGATATTAAGGGAACGGTTGAAAATCCAACGTACTATTTTGAAAATGACAAAAACTTGACCGACCTAGATGATTTAATGTTGACACAGGGTTGGACCAACTATAAATACAAAGAGAGGAAAAAGCCAAAACTTGTTGATGCTGAAAAAGGTTTGGAAATAAAAGGTACTGTCGATGATCTTCAAAGAGTAAGCAAAAAGGGCATAACAAAGAAGAACGAATATGATTTAAATATACTCCTAATGGAAGAACCCATAGAGGTTTATACACTAGAGACTGATAGTACAGGGTATTTTAGGTTTGGGTTGGGAGACAGCTATGGACTCGGCAGAAATTTTGTGATACAGCCCTCGGATGCGAGCAACAAAAAGGGTGACCTAAAAATAAACATCAAAGCGTACGAAGTCCCTGAAATAGCTTATGAATTGGAAAAAGTCATTGTTCCTGTAGATAGTATTATCGAAAAGAAAATGATCCAAAAGATGCAAGAGGATATAAAAGCAGATCCCTTTCTATTGCCAAATACCATAGCCCTGGATGAAGTGGTGGTGAGTGATTATAAGATTACCCCGGAGCGGGCTGAAATGGTAGCACTACATGGCATACCAGATGTGGTCATCGACAACAAAGAATTGATAAACAAACAAAAGAACTGGACAAATAACCTGTACAGATGGTTGCTTTTCAATTATCCAAGAGAAATACGTGTTGCCCGGGTTGGTAATATGGGAGGATTTGAACTAGCCTATGTTTATGGCGCCGAATGGACCTACGTGGTTATCGATGGTATTCCCGTACATGAGCGAGATTATCATCTCATCGGTAATATTCCGGTAAGAGCGGTTAAAAGTGCTGAAATCATTCGAAATACAAATACTGCCAATAAGTACCACAGTCAGGTTTTTGATTGTTTCCCAATTTGTCCTCCTCCCCCGTTTCCTGCCATACTTGCCATTTACACCTATTCGGGAAAGGGTCTTTTTGGTGCTTTCCCCAAATCCTATAGGACCAACCTTATAAATGACACAGCCCCCCAATATTCTCCAATCCGCGAATATTATATTCCCGAATACTATGAACCTTCAAAAATAGATTGGAATGTTCCTGACAGGCGTACACTGCTTCATTGGAAGCCTAATATGGTTACCAATAGCAACGGTCTGGCAGAAACAACTTTTTTTAATGGTGATCTTACCGGGAAAATGGTGCTTATCTGT
>CAYTDS010000286.1:0-2951 GCA_964436555.1 uncultured Flavobacteriaceae bacterium
AAAATTGCAGGTACACCTACCCTGCTTTTATATTTCGTTGCAATTATGCCCTTTTTGGAAGTTTCAAATTTATCCATCATTAAATTAAGATATGAGGTATCTATCAATGGTTGATCTGCCAACATAACCAAAAGGCCATCCAAACCTCCCCATTTTAACAGCGCATACCGCAAACCACAGGAAATAGAAGTCCCCAAACCCAGTCTCCAGTTTTTGTTCTCAATAAAATCAGCTTTTCTAAAGTTCATTTTTCCCTTTATCAAGTCGAAGTTGGCCCCTAAAACTACTAAAACTCCATCAGCATTTGAAAGCTCTGCCTGATGCACCACGTGCTCCATCATGGTTGTGTTTTCCCAAGGTAGCAACTGTTTTACACTTCCCATTCTGGATGAATTTCCTGCCGCTAGAATAAGTACGCCTACCTTCTTCATAATCCCATCGCAACTAACTGTGAATTCCTCCAATTTTATTTTTTAACATCATAGGGGGTTGATCTCGAACGACAGAAAGAATCTCAGAGAAAATGGCGATGGCTATTTCTTGAGGTGTCTCAGCACCAATGTTAAGTCCGGCAGGACCATGAATACTATCAAAGAAATCAAGAGGTATGTCCGGAGCTCGCTCAATTAACTCTCCCAATAATTTTTCCCTTCTGCGGGCTGGACCTAATAGTCCTAAATAGGCAGGTTCAGTATCTTTTAGTGCCATAAGATACTTTAAATCTTTAGCATAGCTATGTGTCATTACCACTATAGCCGTTTGCCTATCTATGGAATTAACTTCCAAGTCTTCGGGAAGACTGTTCTTAAATTCCTCAGCTCCCTGAAAATCGGAAATAGTTTTTTCTTCAAGAGGTGTAGCAACAATAGTTACTTCCCAACCCATAAAGGCACCTAAAATACATAACTGAACGGCATCATGTTCTGCACCAATAATAACCAACTTAAAACAAGGTTTCATTTCCTCCTTAAAAACAGAAAGTCCGGTTTTTAAACTATAATTTGGTTGAAACGCCATGGCACTGCCATCAAATTGCATCATAGAACCCAAGCCTTCACTTTCACCTTCTTGTTTTTGGTAATACGAACTAATAGCAAATTTTTTGCGCTGTGCAATGACTCTGGTAAACAATTCGAAAAAGCCCTTATCGGGACCAAAAGGCTCTAACAGGATATACAAAATTCCTTCACAGCCCAATCGGTATCGACCATCATAAGTCATCATTTTAGCCTTATGGGTTTTAAAAACACTTTCTGCCTGCCTTTTTACTTCTTTTTCCACACAACCACCACTTACCGCACCAATCATACTGCCATCTTCCAAAATGAGCATACGCACTCCTGGTCTACGATAGGAGGAACCCTCCAGATAAACCACAGAAGCTAATACAGCTTTATAGTTCTTCTTTTGCGCTTCCAAATAGGCTTTAATAATCTTTTTAAATTCGTGTGCCATTATTATATGATTCTCCTGGTAGGAATAAAAGGTACGGATTCTCCCTTTAAATATGGCTTTTCCCGGGGAATTAAACGAATGAATCCATCAGACTCAGCCAAACTGGTTAAATCTCCGGAACCGTTTTCACGAACAAAAAAGGCAGTTAATTTCCCCTCATCTATGGCGGTTTTAACCCTAAAAAATTTGCTCATTGATCCTAAAACCTGCCTTTCTTCATTTAAAATAGCAGTAAATTCAGGTATAGTTAATTCTAAACTAGCATAGAGCCAATTTTTAAAATACTGATGGTAGTTAACAAAGGTAGAAACAGGATTTCCCGGAAAGGAGAATACTATTTTTTGAGTTGACTCATGTATCCCAAACCAAAAGGGTTTACCGGGTTGTTGTAACACTCCGTGAAATACTTTTTTAACTCCAACTGCATTAAGGGCATCCGGAACAAAATCATACTTCCCTTTTGAAACACCGCCGCTTAAGAGAAGCACATCACTTTCTTCCAACACCTTTAGTAGTTCACTTTGAATTATTTCCTTATCATCGGAAATGTGAAGTAATTTCGGAACAAATCCTTCTTCTGAAAGAGCTGCGAATAGTGAATAAATGTTTGATTTTCGAATTTGATAAGGTAAGGGAACTTCATGAACATTCACCAGCTCGCTTCCCGTAGATACAACGGTAATTCTCGGTAATTTTTTAACCATCACCTTCGCTTTTCCCACGGAGGCAAGTATACCTATTTCGGCAGGGGAAATTCTATTATTCTTATTTAGAACTAAAGAGCCAATTTTCTTATCACTTCCCTGAAAATGAATATCAGCTCCTTTTTGAGGTGTTTTGTGTAGGGTTGCTACTCCTTCCAAAATTTCAATGTCCTCATACATAACTACTGTGTCCGAATTATTGGGAATCACTGCTCCCGTCATAATTTCAAAACAACAATGGTCATTTGCAAGCTTTTGAATTGGTGTTCCAGCAGCAATTACGCCACTTACCTTGAACTGATTTCCTCTTTCAAGTCCTTTATAATTTATGGCTATACCATCCTTTGTAGCCCTATCGAAAGGAGGGAAATCCCGATCGGCAAAAACTGCTTCGCTAAGAACCCGCCCATTTGCCATTTCAAGAGATACCTCTTCAGTGCCATAAGACCTGGAATAGCTCAGCACTTTGGAGTATGCATCCTCAATTGAAATCATCGTTAGGCTAAAATATGTGTTTTCAAAAAATTAAGTACTATTTCGAGGCTATAAAAAATATCGGAATAGGAACTATTCTTCGCTGTTGCCACTTATGCATAATCGTTTTTTGTTTTCCGAACCCCTTTTACAACTGAATTCATACCTCCCAAAACATTATACACAGTTGCCATTTTTGATTTTTTTTGTAACTCATGAACGGCTGTCTTACTTCGCTGTCCTGATTGACAAATGGCGTATACAGGTTTTATAAAATTGATTTCATCTAACCGTCTTTCTAATTCATTTAGAGGAATG
>CAYTDS010000287.1:0-2947 GCA_964436555.1 uncultured Flavobacteriaceae bacterium
ATGATGCGCGCTGCCCGTAAAACTTTGGGTCTTGAAGCAAGGGAGACTATTATTATTGGAGATACCATGGATACAGATATCTTAGGTGGTGTACAACTAGGGTATACTACTATTCTTACCTTATCCGGAGTATCTAAAAGAGATGTTTTGGCCGATTATCCCTTTAAACCGGATTTAGTTATAGATTCACTAGCTTCATTGGATTTAAAGACGGCCTTGGAATTACAGTAAAAAGTAGGGGCTGCTTCTTTCTGCTGGCTAACTGTTGCTAAGCATCATTCCCTCAAAAATTTGCAAGGTTTCCAAAACAGCTTTATCCGGTGTCAGGGCTGTATCTGAAATCCCGGAAACTACGCGTGAAATGTTATGATCTACAACTCCGGTCCTGTTCCAGAGAGTGGCAGGAGCAACAGTAAGGTAAGCTGAAAAATTATGGTGTCCGGATCCGGGTCGTTCTCCGATAATATGAATGATACCTTTTTTACGTAATGCTTCGGAATCCCCAAAAAGGACCTCACCGCATGCATACCCCGCTCTTACCCGTCCGTGTGTAATAACAATATTTTCCGACCCCAACACAAATCCTTGGTGGGATAGCGAAGTGCGTAAACCCTCTAAAAAAGGACTTAGATGACCGTCATCCATTAAAGCCCGTGCATTAAGTCCGTCTGAAATTAGGATTTGTACATCGGGCACCTCAGTTCCCCATCTTTGTCGTAATTCTTTTAAAACCGTAATGGACTGCGAAGACAATACTTCGCCTGACTCCGGATGATATACATAATCCTTCCTATCTACGGATTGCGTTATTAGGGGTATTGCCCCTGGAATGGCGGCTTTAAAGCCGGCGTTCATTTCGGTCCAAATACTAACCTTGGCATCTTCATACAAACGGTGCACTTCCCGATCCAGTTCCGGGTCTAAATCCCAAATATGTTGTCCATAACCTTGGGCTATGGGTACTCCCCGTTGCCGAATTCTGGCAAGGCATTTTTCTCCTTCATGGTATATTTCATCCTTTGTCCTCAAATCATTTTTTGCCAAACGGTATTGATAATAAACCCAAAGTGGATCTCCAAAATGAGTTGTGGGTTTATCTTTTTCATCAATAATCTCAATCTTCTTAAAAAAATCCCACATGTCATCATTTACTTTATACCCAAATTGATGTCTTATTTTTACATGATCACTAAAGGAAGTAGTTAAATAACTGAGCATAGGATCATTTTTCGTGGGTAATGCCATAAGATATCCCGGATTCGCAGGCATTACTTGTTCTATGCACCAGTTGAGGTCATCTAAGCTAACATCCATATGGAGTGTAGAGCAAATATCCAAGCCTATGGTAAGTCCGTGAAGTTTGCCCATGACCGTATCTTCAAGACAGCAACGTACCAATTGCTCTTTTGTTCTAAATACTTCCGGACCAATAAAACCTGCCACGTCATTTACAAATACCCACGGCATGTTTTCAGATTCTTTTTCATTGGCCATTTCAGCTTTCAATGCGCGAACAAAGCCGTATTTTCTGGATTCATGCAATACCATATCAAAACCTTCGCCGTGCCCGTTGGTAAAATCAGCTCCCTGACCGGTTTCCCCATAAAGGCCGTATTTTCCTGTTCGTTTGGCAAGGTGATTAAACATTTTTTCAATGGTTACATCAAAAGTGGCATTGGCATTTACGGTACCTGCCAAGCTTTGAAACCAAACTCCTGTAGTTCCCGGTTGCATCTCTTCGGCTTTGGCCTGCACATCAATATGGGAAAGAACACAGTTGGGAAGTACATCTTGAAGCTGAAACGTGGAAATTACATCATAAAGAGCTACTTCTATTTTGGCAACAGAAGCGGGTTCGCTAGATACCGGATTGGTGCCCAAAAGTAAGTCTCCAACTCCGTAAGACCAGGCGTCAAAAACCTGCCAGGTAATATCTTCAATATTGTCGGTAGGGGAGTTGGGTTGCACTCTGGCACTCATATACCCTTTGCTGCCAATTTTGCTGTTTGGCAACGGATTGAATACTTTTCGGCCAATCTGAATCAATTCTTGATTACTCATGAGCTTTACAAGGCAGCCAATACTATCACTGCTAAGACCCGGCATAATGGCTTTTATTTCCTCTTCAGGTTTTGCAAGCACAAATTCCTTCAATGCCCCCAAGGTCATACCATTTACAAAATCATTTTGTTCCGTGGTTTTTTGAATTAGGTCAAATAAATCGTCTTGAAAGATGACATTCTTATTTAAATCAGCAATTTTGGTATTGGACAACAGTGTTCGGGCGTTAGTTCTGGATATTTCCGAGTCTGCTGCAATTCCCAAGGTCTGATCTCCTTCTTTAAATTCATTGGCAGCACCCAAAAGTTGCTTGTACAGGATTTGGTTTTTTTCTCCTTTAATTCGTAAGATATAAGAAAATAGGTCCTCTCCTTTTTCGGGAAAATGTACGTTCACACTCTCTAGTTCCTCTTTCAATTTCGAATCGGTACAAAAACTTAACCCATTGGTAAGCAGTAATGAAGATGCCAATAAACCAGACTGATTCATAAATCGTTTGCGGGTAATTAGATTCATGCTTTTTGTGTTTCCATATAAAATTGCAGCAGTAGGTATATGATTACCAAAATCTTGCTATCCTAAAGTTACGCTGCTTTTTGCACATTGGGAGGAAGTTCATACCATTTTTTGGTTATTTTTTTAATCTCGACAATTCAGGGTATAATCTTAACGAATTCCATAATAAGTGGGACTATAAACTGCAGACTGAATAACTCCTAAAGGTTGGTGCCTTTAAAATAGTATTGTTTCAAATTGTTTAAATAGGTTGGAAAAGGTAAGGTTTTATTTGTCTTTTAGTTTAATTGAAGAATTGGCATAACAATTTAAAGTTAAATAAAAAAGCACCGAAAAATCGGTGCTTTTTTGTAGACTATTAATTTGCTTT
>CAYTDS010000288.1:0-2940 GCA_964436555.1 uncultured Flavobacteriaceae bacterium
GGCATCCAATACCAACTTGGTCCAATATCAAAAGTAAATCCATCCCGAACCAGTTGTCTTGCCCTGCCACCAACAGTACTATTCTTTTCATAAACAGAAACTTCAAAACCATTTTTTGCCAAATAGCAAGCTGCAGATAAGGAGGCAAACCCAGACCCAATAATCACAACTTTTTTCTTCATATGAAATTTGGATTTATGCGCATGGCTTATTAAAGGGCTTTAATAACTTCATCAATAGAATTAAAAATCTTTATTTCTTGAGGTAAGCTGCCCATTGCTAAATATTGGGTTTGATATCCTAATATCCATAGATCTACATTTTTATTAAGACCAATTGTGCTTTCAAAGGTAGACACATATTTGTCAAGGGTATCTTTATTAGGTTCTACAGTGAAATAGGACAAAAAAGTAACATTGTCGTAATACTTTGGGAAGTCTACAAGACTTTCCAAAGGCACGGTTTGGCCAAGATAAATACATTTATAGCCGTTAAGGGAAATCTCGTAATTTAAATAGAGCAAACCAATTTCATGAATCTCATTTTCAGGTAAGAATAATATAAAAGTTCTATTTTTATTGGTAACTGGGAGTCTTTGTAGCTGATCTATATTTAGATATATTTTTTGTTTTATTAAATTAGAAATGAAGTGCTCATGAGAAATTCGAATGGAGTCGGTTTGCCACATAAGACCCAACTCGTTAAGAAGCGGAATAAATACTTCTCTAAAAATGACTTGAAATGATTTGTCTTTGGATAGACCTTCATATGTGGATAAGAATAGCGAATAGTCAAAGTTAATCATAGCCAGTTTAAAAGCACTTATGGCGTGTCCTTTAATACTATTTTTAGCAATCATGTCCTTAACCAAGCTGGGTATTTCCTCATTAGACATTTTGGCTATATGAGAAATTTTATAGCCATTGTTATAGAGTAGGGTAATATTTAATAATTTTTGGAGGCTTTCTAAACTATAAGTTCTTATATTGGTATCGGTTCTTTCAGGTGACAACAGGTGGTATCTTTTCTCCCAAATGCGTATGGTATGCGCTTTTATTCCAGATAAGTTTTCCAAATCTTTTATTCCAAAAATCTTTTTTACATTGTTCATTTATAACAAAAAAAAGTTAAACAAAATTACAATTTAATTAGTTTCAATTCGAATTATCAAGGTTAAATTTAACATTTAAAAGGGCAAATATTCTTCTAGCTCATCCTAGATTCAAAATTTTTATTTTTAAAGGATGATTTTTGATATATTTAAGCATTACTTAATTAGTTTAGAAATGACAAACAATACCAAACAAACCAGAAAGCAGTTTATTAAAAATCTTGGCATGGGTGCCGTAGCAATCGCAGGTGCACCCACATTTATTTCTGCCGGAACACAACAAAGGCCAGTCTTAATGTCAGGAAAGAAGTTTGCTGCAAATGATAAAATTCAATTAGCCCTTATAGGCGCCGGTGGCATGGGTAGTGAGGATACCTATACAGCTTTAAAGCATGAAGGTGTGAAACTTGTGGCGGTATGCGATTTGTATACTGGCCGTTTGGAAAGAGCTAAAAAAGAGTGGGGGGATGCTATTTTTACCACTAAAGATTACAAGGAAATTCTTGCCAGAAAGGATGTGGATGCTGTAATTATAGGAACTCCGGACCATTGGCATAAACAAATATCTGTTGATGCTTTGCGCGCTGGAAAACATGTTTATTGTGAAAAACCAATGGTACATTCCATTGATGAAGGCCATGAGGTGATTAAAGCTCAAAAAGAAACAGGGAAAGTTTTTCAGGTAGGTAGTCAAGGACTTTCTTCTTTGGGGAATGAAAAGGCGAAAGAATTGTTGGCTCAGGGTGCCATTGGTAAAATTAACTACGCCGAAGGTTTTTGGGCAAGAAGAAGTCCAACAGGAGCATGGCAATACGCTATTCCTTCAGACGCCTCACCAAAAACGGTAGCGTGGGATTCTTTTTTAAGTAATACCAAAAAGCTACCTTTTGATGCAACACGTTTTTTTAGGTGGAGAAACTATACGGATTACGGAACCGGGATGTCTGGAGATCTTTTTGTTCATCTTTTCTCCAGTTTACATTTTATAACCAACTCTTATGGCCCTAATAAGATTTATTCTTCCGGAGGACTGCGTTATTGGAATGATGGGAGAGAAGTACCGGACGTGCTATTGGGGGTATTTGATTACCCCGATACGGAACAGCACCCGGCTTTTAACCTTTCTTTACGCTGTAATTTTGTAGATGGCACATCAGGAACCACCTATCTTAGAATAGTTGGCAGTGAGGGTTCAATGAATGTAGAATGGGATAAAATCACATTACAAAGAAATAATGAACAATATGATGATGATCCTTTTTTAAAGGCTCAGTCTGCACAACAAAAAGGCAGTACAACCAGAAAGCAGATGAAACCTCAGGATGAGATTATTTATATGGCCGAACAGGGCTATATGGGTGCACATTATGATCATTTTGGAAATTGGTTTACCGCTATCAGAGGTGGCGCACCTGTTGTGGAAGATGCTATATTTGGTTACAGAGCTGCAGCACCGGCATTAGCCTGTAATGATAGTTATTATCAAGACAAGGCCATTAAATGGGATCCTGTAAATATGAAAAAAATATAAAGAAGAAGTAAATGAAAAGGTATATTAGTATAATTTGTCTAACGCTTCTTTTTTTGTCTTGCAAGCAGGACAATAAAGCTGAAGTCATTAGCAACACGGTACCTCTAGAAGCAAAAGAGAATAGTTGGGTTTCACTTATGGATGTTTCTCATTGGCGTGGATATAACCAAACTAGTTTACCGGATAATTGGATTATCAAAGATGGTATAATTGAGTGTTTTGGAAAAGCAGGCGATGTAGGTGGTGATATTATAAGTACAGAGCAGTACGATAATTTTGAATTGAAATGGGAGTGGAA
>CAYTDS010000289.1:0-2927 GCA_964436555.1 uncultured Flavobacteriaceae bacterium
GCATCCATTCCATAGTGCAATTATTGACCAAAGATTTTCTCAAGTTGGTGGGTATCGCTTTTTTGATTGCTTCCCCCATCGCGTATTATTTTATAGACCAATGGTTGGAAGGTTATACGTATCGCATTGAAATTCAATGGTGGGTATTTGTATTGGCAGGAAGTTTTGCCATGGTTATTACCGTGTTGACGGTTGGTTTTCAGTCCATAAAATCGGCAGTTGCCAACCCGGTAAAAAGTTTACGGTCAGAATGACCCCACCCCGGCCCTCCCCCAAGGGGAGGGGGTTAGGGGAAGATCAAAAACAAAATCATCAATCTCCCGATAGCTATCGGGACAAAAATCAATCATTATGTTTAGGAACTATTTTAAAATCGCCTGGCGGAATCTAAAAACCAATTCGTTGTTTACGGGGATAAACATTGTTGGTCTTTCCATTGGTCTCTCCATTGTTATCCTATTGTTTTTGTTTGTTTCCCATGAAAAGGGTTTTGACTCCATGTATCCAAAAAAAGACCGAATCTATCGGGTTCTATTGCAAACCGATGGTGATTTCGGATTTGAAACCTGGGCCACAGCTCCTCCGGTTACGGCTTCTGCCTTAAGAAGGGAAGTTACCAATGTGGAGACTGCGGCAAGATTGTATAAACATGATTTTGGTGGTACGGCGTCCCTACGGATTAATCATCAAAATTTCACTAATGATAGATTCTATTGGGCAGATAAAGAATTGCTTACCATTTTTGATATTAATCTAATCAAAGGGGATAGAATCGGTGCATTGGATAGGCCGGGTACGGTAATCTTATCAGAAACAGCTGCAAAAACCTATTTCAATGATGAAGATCCTATGGGAAAAATCATTTTGGTCGATAATGGAGTCGAGTTAGAGGTTACAGGTGTTTATAAGGATTTTCCAGAAAATAGCACCTTGGATGCCGAGGTATTGGCCTCCAGCAATGGGTATTGGTTTTATGACAGCAAAACATGGTCCAATGCCAGTTTTGAAACCTATTGCTTATTAAAAGAAAATGTTCCTTTGGAAGCAACGCAAGAACAAGTAAGTAAAATGTTGGATGCCAACGTGCCCATAGAAGACCAGTGGTACACCTTTTCCTTACAACCTTTGAGTAAAGTGCATTTATATTCTGCTTCTTACGGGAATGCGTACACATCACGTATTGGTGATATAGGCGAAGTACAAAACTTGAGTTATTTGGCAATTTTGATTCTTTTGATCGCATGTGTGAATTATATGAATCTTACTACCGCCAGATCTCAAAAGCGCTCAAGAGAAGTTGGAATCAGTAAAACCTTGGGAGCATCAACAAAATCTTTGGTCGGTAGATTTTATATGGAAACAGGGCTTATAACGGCCATCTCCATTGCCTTGGGTGTTTTCTTGTCCATATTGGTTTTACCGGGTTTTAATGTATTGACCAATCAGGGTCTGAGCATGGACTTATTATTCGATACCAAATTTATAGGAGTCCTTTTGGCAATATGGATACTAACTACTTTCATGTCCGGACTATATCCTTCCCTGTATTTATCACGTTTTTTACCAAAGGAAATCCTATCCCCATCGCTTCAACGGGGAAAGGGAAATGCTATGGTCAGAAAAGGTTTGGTGGTCATGCAATTTGCCGCTTCCGCCTCTTTGATTGTCGGAGTACTGGTCATATATCAGCAAACACGATTTATCCAAAATAAAAATTTAGGATTTGTGACAGAGAACGTTATGGCAATTTCAGTAAAAGGATTACGTGGCGCTGAGAACAAAAATGCATTGATCCAGGAGTTTAAAAATCTAGTTGATGTAACATCCGTCGCCATGGCGCAAGGGTATCCCGGGATAGATGTAAGTGGACGCAGTATACGAAAACAGGAGACAGATGAACGGAGGCTGAACATACAGACCAATGTGGCCGATGCCGAAATTGTCGATGTGCTTGAATTGAAACTCTTAGCGGGCAATAGTCTGCCGGCACATAAAAATCAGAAAGATACCTTGATTGAAGTAGTATTAAATAAAAAAGCGGTTGATTTTTTAGAGTTTACCCCAGAAGAAGCTATTGGTAAAGTGGTCTATATTGGGGTACCGAGTACCGTAGTAGGGGTGGTCGATGATTTTAATTACGAATCCTTGCGTCAACCCATTGGGGCCTATGCTTTTCACAATAATAGAAGTGAGGGTAAATCGTATATGTTGGTGCGTTTTAAGTCCGGAAATCTGGTCAATACCATGGCAGGGTTAAAAAATGCCTATACCAAAGTTTTACCGAATCTGGATTTTAACTATTCCTTTTTAGATCAGAACTTAGAAAAGTTATATGAACGTGAAAAAAGGGCTGGACAGATAAGTATTTTATTTTGTTTACTTGCCATTTTTGTAGCCGCCTTGGGACTTTTCGGGCTGGCCGCCTTTACATCCGAACAACGTAAAAAGGAAATAGGAATTCGCAAAGTATTGGGAGCTTCTGTAAGCAAAATCATCCAAATGCTATCCAAGGATTTTATTAAATTGGTTCTTATAGCGTTGTTTCTCGGTTTTCCTGTTTCCTATCTGTTCATGGAAAACTGGTTAGAGGGATTTGCGTATCGCATTAGTATTCCATGGTGGGTTTTTGCCATTGCCGGTATCATAGCTCTCCTCATTGCATTAATTACAGTTAGTTTTCAGTCTATCAGGGTAGCATTATTAAACCCTGTCAAAAGTTTACGTTCAGAATGACCCACCCCCGCCCTCCCCCTAGGGGAGGGAGTTAGCCTGCCTGCCGCAGGCAGGGGAAGATTAAAAACAAAATCATCAATCAAAAAAATCAATCATCATGTTTAGCAACTATTTTAAAATCGCCTGGCGGAACTTAAAAAACAACAAAGGCTATTCGGCCATAAACATTGGAGGCCTTGCCCTGGGCATGGCTG
>CAYTDS010000290.1:0-2913 GCA_964436555.1 uncultured Flavobacteriaceae bacterium
AAAACCAACACCCCCTTACAAGCTTTGGCATTGCAAAATGATGTGCAAATGCTGGAAGCCGCGCGCGTACTAGCCCAGAATATCTTGATGGAAAATGGAACTGAAAATGAAACCGATTTGGTGCGCTCTGTTTTTCAAAGAATCCTAATCAGAAACCCCAAAAAAGAAGAACTTTCAGTTTTGGAGACCTATTATCAAGATGCACTGGCCAAGTTTTTGATGCAATCCGAAAATGCAGAAAAGTTACTAGCTCATGGGGAGTGGAAACAGGAAAAAACAGATCCCGTAAAAACAGCAGCTCTAATGCTTACAGCCCAGGTAATCTACAATTTAGACGAAACCATAACTAAAGAATAACCGTCATGAAGCAAGAAAAACCAACGGACCAAAATCCGCTAAAAGTAAACCGAAGACATTTTTTCTCGCAACTAAGTGTTGGTATTGGGTCTTTGGCGTTGGGATCGTTGTTAATACCTGATCTTTTTAAAAGTGGAATACAGCCTGTTGCAACTCAGCCGTTAGGAATTCCACATTTTGCTCCCAAGGCAAAACGGGTCATCTATCTATTTCAATCCGGTGCGCCATCTCAATTAGAATCCTTTGATTATAAGCCAACGCTTTTAAAACGAATGGGGGAGGACTTACCGGAATCTATTCGGAATGGACAGCGCCTTACAGGAATGACTTCCGGACAGGATAAATTTCCACTGATGCCTTCTTCAGCAACTTTTAGGCAATATGGCAAAAGTGGTGCCTGGGTAAGTGAGTTTTTCCCGCATATTGCCAAGATTTCAGATGAAATATGCATTGTAAAGAGTATGCATACCGAGGCTATAAATCATGATCCTGCTATTACTTTTTTTCAAACAGGGAATCAACAATCCGGAAGACCCAGTATGGGGTCGTGGATGAGTTATGGTTTGGGGAGTGAAAATCAGAATCTACCTTCATTTGTTGTACTAACTTCAAGGGGCAAGGGAAATAGTCAGGGGCTGTATTCCAAATTATGGTCCAGCGGTTTTTTAGATTCCAAACATCAAGGAGTTTTACTGCGATCTGGCAAAGACCCGGTTTTGTACTTAAATGACCCCGATGGCTTATCTAGATCTGATAAAAGGCATCTATTGGACCATGTATCGTCCTTGAACAAAATGCATCATGTGGAAACGGGAGACGATGAAATAGAATCACGCATTGCGCAATATGAGATGGCATACCGCATGCAGATGTCTGTACCAGACGTTATGGACATCAAAAAGGAACCTGAATCCATCATTAAATTATATGGAGAAGATGCTCAGGTTCCCGGTACTTATGCTGCGAATTGTCTTCAGGCCAGAAGGTTGGCAGAAAACGGGGTTCGCTTTATTCAGCTATATCATCAGGGATGGGATCAGCATGGCAATCTACCCGATGAAATGGCAGGACAAGCAAAGGATGTAGATAGAGCATCTGCAGCACTAATACTGGACTTAAAGCAACGTGGCATGCTGGAAGATACCCTGGTAATCTGGGGCGGAGAATTCGGCAGAACCAATTACTGCCAAGGGAAATTTGATCCTTCCAATTTTGGAAGGGATCACCATCCCAGAGCCTTTAGTATTTGGATGGCCGGTGGAGGCATTAAACCGGGAATCACCTATGGAGAAACAGACGAATTTGGGTATAACATTGTAAAAAATCCGGTGCACATCAATGATTTTCATGCCACTATTATGCATAATTTGGGACTAGACCATGAACAATTGACCTATAAATACCAAGGTCGCCGATTCAGACTAACTGATGTTGCGGGAACTGTTGTTAAAGACATTATTACGTAGGGGATGTTTCAAAATACCTTACAACGTTGGACCAATCTACTGGTTTTCGGATTGGTTATTTTCCTAGTGTTCTGCCTGATATTCGAATCTTTTATAGAACTACCTATTCTTGTTGTGTGGTTGGGACGGTGGCATCCCATACTGCTTCATTTCCCGATTGTTTTACTGTTGATGGCTGCTGTACTTGGTGTTTTTGGCAGAAAAGTACCTCCGCTGTTACTTACGCTAGCCGTATTGTCAGTTTTGGTTACGGCTATAACAGGATTCTTTTTGGGCACCCAATCCTCTCCCAAAGGAGCACTTGTTTTTTGGCATCAATGGATGGGTTCCTTATTGGCGCTGTTATCTGTACTGTGGTTTGTCCTGGCGAATCGGATGAATTCAAATTCCAAGTGGATTAAAGGGCTTCAGCTCATTATTATAATTTTAATTGGTTTTACCGGTCATTATGGAGGGATGATTACCCATGGCGAAGATTTTTTAGCGTTACCAACTACACGGCAAGAGGAAAAACTTCCTGAGAATCCATTGATTTATAAGCATGTAGTATCAAGGATATTGGATACCAATTGTGTCTCATGTCATAACCTTAATAAAAAGAAAGGCGAACTGGTGATGACCACTTTGGAAGCACTTCGAACAGGCGGTGAATCGGGTCCGGCTTTTGTTGAGGGTCAACCTGAAAAAAGTGAACTTATCAGGCGATTGCATTTACCAATGGAAGATGAAAAGCACATGCCCCCAGACGGTAAAAAACCACTGAATGAGAATGAAATCAGGATTTTGGAGCGCTGGATAGCATTGGGAGCTTCCGATACCTTGCGGTTGAATCATTTGGATGAGACCGAGCAATTGGCTTTACTGGTTAAAACGATGATGCAGCCTAAAGAAATTGATACATGGAAAACCCTTCCTAAGGTGGCAGATACCACTATAGATAATTTAGCCTCAGATTACTTAACTATAAAAAGAATTGCAGGAAATTCCAATGCTCTAAGCGTGTCCTTGTTTATGCCGCCCGAATATGATACCTCTTTGATAGAAAGCCTGGAGCGGGTAGCTGCTAATATTGTGGAATTGGATTTGAGCG
>CAYTDS010000291.1:0-2909 GCA_964436555.1 uncultured Flavobacteriaceae bacterium
AAACTTTTTTGGCAAAATCAAATAGGGTTCCTTGTAGTTTGGCATGGGCCAAAATACCCAGAACGGCAAAAATAACTGCCGAAATGGAAAACCCTAGAGTTACCAACCACCATTGGCTACCCGACTTAAAACCTAATAATGCCGGTAATATTAAATTACCCGCGCCAAAAAAAAGTGAGAAAAGAGCAAAAGAGGTTATAAGAGTTTCACGAAATTTATACACGAAGCATCATTTATTTTGGAAAGATAATGCAAAAACGGGTTGTTAAAATCCACAAATTATCGAGAAAAAAGCGCATTTCAACGAAAAAAGCGCATTTTATCAAAAAAATTGTTTCTAAAACAAATCTTGCTCAATAAAAAGTGGTACCCATGCGTTAAATTAAAAAGCAGATCAACAAATGACTTTTTGTTAAAATCAAAATTTAAATATGCATTACAGAGTTCCCCAAACCTCAAAGATGCGCTGTTAAAAAACCTACAATATGAAAAAAGTATTCTCTAATTACGGCGGCAAACTCAGTTCTTTCTGCTGCAGTATTTTTGGTCATCACTATGCGGTTTCCAAAAAAGTAACCTTACACATCAAAGAATATAAGTGTATTCATTGTGCCAAACAAGTTACTACAGACGTTAGTGGAAATTTGGCTTCCCTTACACCGGAATTACAGGATATAAACAATACACTTCAAGATATTTATCAAAAAAGACACAGAGCTACCCAGCAGGTGGCCTAATTATGCTTGGCAAACGAATTCCACCCCTGAGCTGTAAGTGGAATTTTAGAGTTATTCCTGGAAATCAAATGAGCCCCTTCGTTCTCAATTGTCATGTGCCCCACGACAGTTAAGTTAGGATTGCCTTTTATTTTCGGGAATTCTTTTTTTACCATAATAAATCACCATAGCAATTGCTAAAAGTGTTCCAAAAACTGAAGGTAGAAATTGGCTATAAGGATGATAGTCCGGTAAAATAGTTCCTGTAGCCGCTGCAAGTAAGGCAGTAAAAGCTGCAATCATTTTATATATATGCTCATATAACCATAATTTTCGATATCGGTTTAAGGGAATAATATATCTTAAGAAATCATAGGCTATAGTGAAGAATAGAAACCCCAATGTTGAATAAATAATTATTGGGGACCAAATCATACCAAAGCTTTGGATAAAATATAAAAAATATATGCCGGAGGAAAGGGTAACTAGTGCTATTAAAATATCTTTTGGTCTTGGTATATTTGATTTTGTCTTGATAATCTGAAAACCTGAATACCCATTGTAACCACTCAGTAAGGTTAACACGAAAAGGAACATGTTTACTTTAAAAAAGATAAACCCCAATAGTCCTGTGATAATTACTATGGATAAGAAAATAAGAAAAACCCGCCCACTTTTTTGGTGAAACTTTCCTGCTTTATTTGATAAAAGTGCACATAGACCCATAATAATGGCAATGACTCCGGCGGCAACATGAATCCATATATTAACTTTATGTAATTCCGTGTAGTCTTGCATAGCTTTGAAGTTTTCCACAAATTTTAAAACATGGAATAAATTATGCGACCCAGCCCATTGGCTGAAACCAAATTGAATTAATTTTTCTGAAACTCAGATGGAGAAATACCGGTATATTTTCTAAAGTAGCGGTTGAATGAGGATTTTGATTTAAATCCACAATCAAAGGCAATACCAAGAATGGATAATTGGTTAAATTTTGATGACTTTAGCATTTTTTGTGCTTCCAGGACTCGGTATTGGTTTACAAAATCATAAAAATTCATCATTAAATGCTGATTAATAACCTGCGACAGATGGGATTGGGCGATGTTCGTTTGTTTTGAAAGAAGGGCTAGGTTGAGGTTGTCATTTAAAAAAGGTTTTTCATTTACCATGTGTTTAAGCAATCGATCTGCCATATACTGCATTTTAATAGAAGTAAGTCCTGACTTAGAATAGGAAGCTTTTTCAGATTCAGAAATTTCTGTGACTAAATCAGGAATATTTTTGAAATCTATATTTGAAAATATAGAGGTTTGTTTAAAGCCATAGAATGCAACCGCAACCAACATTAAACTTAAACAGATTGCAACTAATGCGAAGGCATTTTTAATTTCCAAAAGTTGAAAATGAAGCGCGCCAAAAATCATAAAGGAATTTAGAACGAAAATAATAACATACAAATAAACGATATAGCGTACCCATTTTAGATTAATCTTTTCTTCAAATGAGAAAAGAGAAATAATCACTATTTGATGTTTTTTCAAAAGGATTAAATTCCATAAGCAATATATTGCAGATGAAAAGGCAATAGGAACCGCATAATAGTCCATCCATACTGGAGCATTTTTAATCGCTGAAAGATAGCCGGAGACTGCAATAATTTCAGTATTATGATTATTAAATAGAATTAAAAATGTCACCACATAAACCGGATAAATACTTAAATGTGAAACAATAGTTTTACTAGAGACCTTATGCCCTGTAACTGCTAAAATATATAGAAATAAGACTGGTGCTCCAAGTAAAGGCAGAGCAAAACTTAATAATGCCCAAAAGTTATAAAGTGAAAAACGATAAATAGTTATTTCGTAAAAAGCAATTTGTAGAAGGGTTACAAGAATCCATCCAATCAAAAGGAAATCGCCTTGCGATTTATCTTTCTTTGTCAGCAAGATAATAAACATAAGGGCTCCTATGCCTAACCCTACGTTTAAAATAACTTCCATTTATCCGTGAAGTAAGTGTAATTCTAAAATAAGAAATTTAAGTATAGGTATAAGAAATTATTATGATGCAAACGAGTTCCACCCCTGAGCGGTAAGTGGAATTTTAGAGTTATTCCTGGAAATTAAATGAGCTCCTTCATTCTCAGTTGTCATGTGCCCCACGACAGTTAGGTTAGGATTGCCT
>CAYTDS010000292.1:0-2906 GCA_964436555.1 uncultured Flavobacteriaceae bacterium
CAGTAGAAATAAAACAAAATATTGAATTTTAGCATTCAAAATCCTTATTATTAACTAATTAACTACCTTAAAGATAGGAATTATTTGGACATAAATTATAGTATTTGCACTTACCGAAATGGAGTTAAATAAAATGATCTGCTATTGTTTTGTCCATAATGATTTCCCATTTTTGTGAAAAAATAACTTTATGCCTTCTATCTCAAGAAAAGGACTCTTAATGCCGGAATCGCCAATCCGTAAATTGGTTCCTTATGCGGAGCAGGCAAAAAAAAACGGTATCAAAGTAATTCATCTTAATATTGGACAACCTGATATTAAAACACCGCAAATTGCCTTAGATGCAGTTAAGAATAATACTTTAGAAGTGCTAGCCTATAGTAGAACAGAGGGATCCGAAGCTTACAGAAAAAAAATTGCCTTATATTATGCAAAACAACATATCAGTATAACCGCAGAAGATATCATAGTTACTACAGGCGGTTCTGAAGCACTTTCTTTTGTCATGGGCAGTATTGCTGATACAGATGAAGAAATAATTATACCGGAACCTTTTTATGCCAACTACAATGGATTTGCAGTTGCATGCGGTGTTAAAGTTATACCCGTTGTTTCAGGAATTGATTCTAATTTTGCCTTACCCCCAATTGAAGCTTTTGAAAAGCTCATAACTCCAAAAACAAAAGGAATTCTAATTTGTAATCCAGGAAACCCCACAGGTTATTTGTACAGTAAAGATGAGATTAAGAAACTGGCGTCTTTGGTAACAAAGTACAATATATTTTTAATTGCAGATGAGGTGTACAGAGAATTTACTTATGACGGAAAAGAACATTACTCCATTCTTGAAGAGCCGGAATTAGATGCACATGCAATTGTAGTAGATTCCGTTTCTAAACGATACAGTATGTGCGGTGCCAGAATAGGATATTTAATTTCCAGAAACAAAGAGCTTATGCAAACCGCCCTTAAATTTGCACAAGCCCGGTTGTCGCCACCAACTTATGCTCAAATTGCCAGCGAGGCAGCTTTGGATACCCCTCAAAGCTATTTTGATACTATTATTGAAGAATATGTTGTTAGAAGAAATGTACTTATTCAAGGATTGGAAAAGATAAACGGAGTTAAAGTTGCAAAACCGCAAGGTGCCTTCTATTGCATAGCAGAACTCCCCGTAAAAAGTGCGGATGATTTTGCAAAATGGCTTTTAGAACATTTTGATGTTAACGGCGAAACTATTATGGTTGCGCCGGCTGCAGGATTTTATGCCACTCCGGGACTGGGAGAAAATCAAATTCGTATTGCCTATGTACTGGATCAGGAATCCCTAAAGCGTGCTATAACTATTTTGAAAGAAGCACTTCTAGCATACCCCGGTTAATGAAAATTCAGGAAAATATATCCCTTAAAAATTACAACACCTTTGGCATAGATGTTAAAGCCAGATTTTTTTGTGAAATCACTTCTGTAGATGACTTAAAAATGGCGTTAATGCTACCTCAATATCCAACTAAATTTATTCTTAGCGGAGGAAGCAATATGCTTATTTCAAGAGATATTGATGCTTTGGTTTTACATATAAATATTAAAGGGATTAAAATTGAAACCGAAGATGACTATCAGGTAATTTTAAAGGTAATGGCAGGAGAAAATTGGCACAATATGGTACTATGGACCCTGGAACGTGGCTTTGGAGGACTGGAAAACCTATCGCTCATCCCGGGAAGTACAGGAACTGCACCTATCCAGAATATAGGAGCCTATGGCGTAGAATTAAAGGATGTATTTGACAGTTGTTTGGCAATGGATATAAATAGTCGGGAATTGGTAAAATTTACCAGAGAAGACTGTCAGTTTGGATATAGGGACTCTTTTTTTAAAAATGAAGGACTTGGAAAGTATATTATTACCTCAGTTAATTTTAAACTTACAAAACAAAACCATAAAAAAAACACCTCTTACGGTGCTATTGAACAAGAACTGCAAAAAATGAATATTACAGAACCATCTATAAAAGATATCTCCAATGCAGTGGTGTCTATCCGAAAAAGTAAGTTGCCGGACCCTAAAGAAATTGGTAATAGCGGTAGTTTTTTTAAAAACCCGGTTATAAGTGCCATGGAATTTGCAGAGTTCAATGCAAAAAATCCCCTAGCTCCTTTTTACAAAATTTCAGAAAATGAATATAAGATTCCGGCTGGTTGGTTAATAGAGCAATGTGGATTTAAAGGAAAAAGATATGGTGATGCAGGAGTCTATAAAAATCAGGCTTTAGTTCTAGTAAACTATGGTAACGCAACGGGTAAGGAGATTTTGGATTTGGCAGAAACCATTGTAAATGAGGTTTATAAGACATTTCATATTCAAATTGTTCCGGAAGTAAATATCATAAAATAACCCCTGAATACTAATCCAGGGGTTATGCCAAACCAAACTAACCAAAAAATTAATGTACAATTACCAGCTGTACATTCAATGAATTAAAACTCGTAGATAACGCCTCGTATAACAATCAATTTTATAATTTAGCGTTCAAACTATATACGGTTAAGAAATTGAATTGGATGCTTCAAGGTAATTTTTTTTCGTTGACCCAAGCTTATTTATGAGTATACTTCTTGAAAATCACATTGTAGAACTTTTAAAGGAACGGAATGAGAAAGCTATTTCACTCCTTTATGAGCATTACGGAGATACCCTTTATGGAGTGGCCCACAAAGTTGTTCGGGACGAAGATTTGGCACAAGATGTGCTTCAAGAGAGTTTCGTCAAAATATGGAAAAATTCAGATTCGTATGATTCTTCAAAAGCAAAATTGTTTACATGGCTTTTTAGAATTACCCGGAACACCGCCATTGATAAACTTAGAAGTGCAAATACAAAGGCTGATAGAGAAATCCAAATAG
>CAYTDS010000293.1:0-2903 GCA_964436555.1 uncultured Flavobacteriaceae bacterium
GTGGTATGCACGTATACTCACCTTGGTGGGGCGATAATTCCAAATTGGATTTTCCCCGAGGTTATCATATTGAAGTTTGGGGTGGCGTTGGTCAGCCCAATTACGGTTTTGGATTTAATCCAAACGACTTTAATAAGTTTTTTGGATTACCAACAGGAGGATATGGGGAAGGACTTCGAAAAGACGTTAAAAAATACTATGGTGCCGTAATTGGTTTTGGCGGTAGAGGTGAGGGAATTGCCCTAAAGGAGAATTATTGTGAAATTGACCCCACTACGGTAGATGAATTTGGTATTCCGGTGCTTAGATTCAATTATAAATGGTCCGATTTTGAGCGCAAACAGGCCAAACATATGAACGAAACTTTTGAAGAACTTATCCATAATATGGGGGGTGAAGTTTTGGGAGCCACTCCAACCAAAGAAGAAGATTACGGCTTACTGGCACCGGGAAGAATTATACATGAGGTAGGAACAACGAGGATGGGCGATGATCCCAAAACCTCGGTAACTAATAAATTTCAGCAACTGCATGATGTCAACAATGTTTTTGTGGTAGATGCAGGAGTATTTGTATCACAGGCAGATAAGAACTGTACATGGACAATTTTGGCGCTTTCGTGGAGAGCTTCAGATTATATTATTGAGCAATTGAAACAGCAAAATATTTAAGAAATGGATAGAAGAAAAAGTATAAAAACCATAATTCTCGGCTCTGTTGCAGGTGGTCTGGTGGTACACGGATGTGCTCCTCAAGGCGAATCTTTGGAAAATGCTGATGTTCTTAAGGGGAGTGAAAAATTCTTTGGGCGCACCCCAAAAGAATTGGAACTAATAGCAGAACTTAATGCCAAGCAATTTTTAAACGTACATGAATTGGAGACGGTTGTGGTGCTTTGTAATCTGATTTTACCTCCAAACGAAAACGGAGGACCTATAGAAGCAGAAGTACCGGAATTTATTGAGTTTATGGCAAAGGACCTGCCCGGAATACAAGTAACACTAAGAGGGGGGCTTATGTGGTTGGACCATAAAAGTAATACGGAATCCGGAATTGAATTTAAAAGTGCATCGGAAACACAACAAAAGGAAATTTTGGACACCATTGCCTTTTATGACTCCAAAGTACCGGAAAATCAAAGACCCCTAGAGATACAGTTTTTTTCGCTTATGCGAAATCTAACACTCACCGGCTATTATACCAGTAAAGTGGGGATTAAGGATTTGGGATACGTCGGGAATCAACCCAATGTATGGGACGGTGTGCCCCAAAGCGTGCAGGAAAAACATGGCGTGGCTTATGATGAAGCGTGGTTGGCTAAATGTATTGACCAGAGCAAACGCGGTATTATTGCAACATGGGATGATATGGGTAACCTGCTTACATAAGAAATTAAATCATTTAATATGGGAAAGTTGTTTTTATTGGAAATAAAGTATGTTGTCCTGCTATTTTTTTCAGCTTCGGTTTACGGTCAAGAAATAGGTTTGCAACTGTATAGTTTACGTAATCACATCAAGGAAGACCCCGAGAAAATCTTGGCAACGATTCAAAAATGGGGAATTAGTAAACTTGAGGACGGTAATGATGGTACGTTGGGATATGGATTGGAAGGCTATAAAAAGCTTCTTGATAAGTACCAACTGGAAATAGTTAGTGTAAGCGCAACTTTTGAGGAACTTCAAGACACACCCAATGCGGTTCTGGAACGCGCCAAGGTCTATGGTTCCAAATACGCTGTATGTTTTTGGATTCCACACAAAGACACTATTTTTGGGATAGAAGAAGTGGAAAAAGCCTTGGGGGTTTTCAATGCGGCCGGCCAACTCCTCAAGGAAAATGGCATAACGCTTGTGTACCATCCCCATGGTTATGAGTTTAGGCCTTACATGGGAATGACCTTAATGGACCACATGATAAAGGAGGCAGACCATTTCGATTTTGAAATGGACGTATATTGGTTTGCCCATCCGGGTGAAGACCCCATAACATGGCTCAAAAGGTATCCTGAAAAGTTTAAACTAATGCATTTAAAAGACTGCAAAAAAGGAACGGTAGGTAACCTTATCGGGCGTTCGGATGTAGAAACCAATGTGGTACTGGGTACCGGGCAAATAGCAATAGCGGAGATTGTCAAAGAGGCAAAAAAAATGGGATTGGAATATTTATTCATTGAAGACGAGTCGTCACATGCCAAAGAACAAATACCGGAAAGCATAGAGTACCTAAAAAAAATTATGGACTAGGGAGAACAAATGGAGAGGAAGCAAAACCACTTTTGGGTTGGATGCGGATTGGCAAAGGCAAGAGTTTATGTTCAAGAGGGAGCCATGGCTGGCGGAGCTAAGGATAGATAGTAAGAAAACATCATTTTTCAACTTTGTTTTACCATAAACCCCCAAGTAACAAATGTTTGTTTTACATTTATTCCTTTACAGGCATTTTAAGGAATTTATAAAACTTACCGAATGTTTGCCTACAACAGTAATTGGACTGGGGCCGCAAAGTAGGAAAAGAGAAAGTTGAGACATGGTCTTTACCATTAACACACACTTGTTTTGAACGAAGTCGAATTAATAAATAGAAATAGATGAAAAACATAATTTTATTAGCGATTGCTTTGCAATGGACAATTGCCATGAGGGGACAAGAGGTAGGCCTTCAGATGTACAGCCTTAGAGATCAATTTAAAACGGATGTTCCCGGAACGTTAAAACTAATTAGCGATTGGGGAATAACCAAGCTTGAAGGTGGAGGGACCTATGGATTACCATTGGAAGAATACCAGCAGTTGCTAAAACAGCACAATCTGGAAGTTGTAAGTGTAGGCGCTTCTTTTGAACAACTGCAAAATGAGCCGGAGAAAGCTATTGAAAATGCGAAGAGTCATGGTGCAAAATATA
>CAYTDS010000294.1:0-2901 GCA_964436555.1 uncultured Flavobacteriaceae bacterium
GTATTTTGTTTATGGTTTCAACGGTTGGTGTCCTTGCTCAGGTTCAAAAACCGCTATCGCAAGCAGACATAAATTTTATGGAAGCGGTATCTGTTTCTTTAGATTCCGCTACCGCGGATGTTGAAATTGTAGACGAAATAGTTCAGATGGAAGCTGAAGATGGTTTAGTAAACGAAGTACTTTCTTTGAACATCGCCAAGAAAAACTTCAACTTTAAAGATTACCCGGAAGCTAGTAAATTTGATAGTCTTTGGATTAAAGAAATGTACGATAGCGCAGCGCTTTTTGAGAATATTTATGAGGAAGTTTCCACGCTGGAAATAGATTCCGTGTATCATTATAATTTGGATACAGAAACCTTAAAGGCTAGACTTGAAATTTTGAATCAGAAAACACCGTTCAACATTTCCTACAATCCATCACTGGAGAATGTCATAAAATCATTTTTAACACGGAAGAGAGGGTTCATGGAACGCATGCTAACTCTTAGTCAGTTTTATTTTCCAATGTTTGAGCAAGAATTGGATAATTACAACATTCCTTTAGAAATAAAATATTTGGCTATTGTGGAATCTGCTTTAAATCCCCGTGCTAAATCTAGAGTAGGTGCTACAGGCTTATGGCAGTTTATGTACGGCACTGGAAAAATGTACAATTTGGATGTAAGCAGTTATGTAGACGAACGAAGTGATCCTATAGCCTCAACTAAAGCAGCCTGTAAATATCTTTCCAAGCTTTATGATATTTTTGGAGATTGGGATTTGGCATTAGCAGCGTACAACTCAGGCCCGGGAAATGTTAACAAAGCCATTAGAAGGTCTGGAGGACAAAAAAATTATTGGAATATTCGTCAAAATCTGCCAAGAGAAACCGCAGGATATGTACCGGCATTTTTAACGGTAATGTATTTGTTTGAATATGCAGAAGAACATGGTCTTAGAGGTATAAAGGTTGAACGCCCTTACTTTGAAACTGACACTGTTCATGTAAAAAGCACTATAACCTTTAAGCAAATTTCTGAGTTGGTAGATATAGATTTAGAGGAACTAAAAATCATGAACCCTTCCTATAAGTTAGATGTTATACCTTTCGTTAAAGGAAAAAACTACACTTTAAGATTACCCACCACTACTATGGGGAGGTTTGTTGCAAACGAAGAAGAAATATACGCCCAAGTAAGAAGCGAATTGAAATCTGAGGAGATTATAACAAACCATGTCGCTCAATCCCAAGATGACCATATTCGTTACAAAGTGCAAAGTGGGGATTTTTTAGGAAGAATTGCAGATAGACACGGCGTAAGTATAAACGACATTAAAAATTGGAATGGGCTTAGAAGCAATAATTTAAGGATTGGACAGCGCCTTATCATCTATTCGAAAAAACCAAGAACAACTGCATCTAGTTCTGTTATAACCACTCCAAAGACTTCAAATACGACCGCAATACAGGAAGCAAAAGTACATACAGTGCAACAGGGAGACTCACTTTGGACCATCTCAAAAAAATATCCCGGTATTTCTATTGAAAATTTACGAGAATGGAACGGTATTAGTGGTAACGATATAAAGCCAGGCACAAAACTTAAATTGTGCAGCTGTTCATCGTAAATACATACCTGTCATGAAAAATTTTGGAAGCCTTTTAGTTTTAGTCTTTTTGGTGTTTGCCTCCTGTAACGAAACTAAAAAAAAAAACTATCTACCCAAATCTATTGGAGCTATTAACTCCGTCGCTGTAGTAATAGATAACCGGCTTTGGGAGGGTCCGGTTGGTGATAAGATAAGAGAGCATTTTGCTGCTCCGGTACCGGCGCTAATTTGGGAAGAACCCTTGTTTACCATAAATCAAATGCCCCTAAGCGTTTTTACTGGTACCGTAAGAAGCACCCGTGCGGTGCTTTACATTCAAAAAGACTCCTTAAGCGTAGCTCATCTTAAGACAGATATGTACGCAATGCCCCAGAAAGTTGCCGTAATCAAGGGTACAACGGAGGAAGAAATAATACAAAATTTGGATGCTAAGGCAGATGAGATTATAACGGCTTTCAAAAATTTGGAATTGGATGAAGCTCAAAAACGATTTTTGTTGTCCCTAAATAAAGAACAAGTGTTACAGGAAAAGTTTAATATTTCCTTAAGTGTACCATCAATTTATAAAATAGGCCGACAAGAAGATAACTTTGTTTGGATGTACCGCCAAATACAAAAAGGAGAAATGAGCATTATCGTATATGCCATGCCTTTTAATAGTTTTCAGAATGATTCTACTTTTGTAAAGGATATTGTCCAAATGCGCGATTCTATAGGTGCCAAATATATTCCGGGTCCGGATGTTCCCGGAAAAATAACCCATATGATGACCGAAAAAGCCTTTGCACCCTACGTATTTCCTACAGAAATTGGCGGCAAAAAAGGGGTTGAGGTAAAAGGAATTTGGGAAATTAACGGGTACCCTATGGCAGGACCTTTTATAAGCTATATTTTGAATGATCAGGAGAACAATAGAAAATTGGTTGTAGAAGGCTTTACCTTTGCCCCTGCAACAGAGAAACGAGATTATATGTTTGAGCTAGAAGCCATTCTTAGAACAATTAAGTTTGAAAAAAAGACCAAATAAGTGTTGTGTATTGTACTTTCAAGACTGCTTATGCCAGTTTATTTTGTTTTTTGAGAGCATTACAGCTTATAGGGAGCCAATAACATAACAAAGAAAGGACTAGATTTTACTTTAAATGCCTTTTTCAGCCCTAAGGTCTGATAAAAAATAGCTTAATAAAAAAGCACCATTCAAAGGTGCTTTTTTATTGGTTTGAGGATCTTCCTTGCTAGTTAAAGGCAAAGCCAGTTGTTATCCTTACAATAAATGCATAAAGCACAATAATAAAACTGGCAAAACAAA
>CAYTDS010000295.1:0-2895 GCA_964436555.1 uncultured Flavobacteriaceae bacterium
CAAGTGGTGAAACGATTATTGTCACGCATGACTGTAATTTACCCCGACCTTACTCCTTAGGATTTCGTGTTCAGGGCGCCAATGGTTTATGGGAAAATGATGGGGATCGCATCTATATTGAAGGCAAATCAAAAAAGCCCCATGAATGGGATCCAGATACGGAATGGCTGCAAAAATATGATCATCCACTTTGGAAAAAGTATGGAGAATATGCCGAGAATGCAGGGCATGGAGGAATGGATTTTTTTGTACTCAATTCTTTTGTGGAATCTGCCAAAGCCAATATTGCACCTCCGATGGATGTTTATGATGCTGCTGCTTGGAGTGCCGTAACCCCCCTCTCTGAAATGTCTATCGAAAACAACGGAGCACCTCAGGATTTTCCAGATTTTACCAGAGGGCAATGGATAATTAGAAAGCCATACAATTGGCTGAAAGAAGATTATTAGGGTGAGTAAAATTAATCCATTGAGACTATGATAACTACCAAGGCTAAGAATGTAGATGAGTACATTACTAGTTTTCCGGAACCCATTCAAAAGATTTTAGAAGAAGTTAGGAATACAATAAAGGAAGCTGCTCCGGAAGCTGAGGAGTTAATTAGCTATCATATGCCTGCTTATAAATTTCATGGTATTCTGGTGTATTTTGCTGCATTTAAGAATCATATCGGTTTTTACGCAACCCCTACTGGTCATGATGCATTCAGAAAAGAACTTTCCGGGTATAAGACGGGGAAAGGTTCTGTACAGTTTCCGTTAGACAAACTAATGCCACTTAATTTAATTACTGAAATGGTGAAATTTAGGGTGGCAGAGAACTTGGATAAGCTGGAAAGAAAAAACACTGCTCACAGGTAACCTTTGTTAAAAAAATGCTTTGTTAATCTATTTTATATTGTGAACTAATTTTCAATTTTAGTGGACTGCGATTCATTCTCAATATTAGAGTAAACGGAAAAATTATCAATACCATCAGAAGAAAGTTTATAGTTTTTTATTTTCTTATAAAGGTAAGGTATCAGGGATGTTAAAACCATTCCAAAACCTATAGCTAGTAGAATATCCGGGTTAGTGAAAGTTTCACCAAATGTAAAAATACTTATAATAAGTACAGTTGAAAACGGAAGTGAACAGGCCATTACAGAAACTGCAAAATTAATATTAAAAGTAGGTTTTGGTTGCTCGTCTTTTTCTTCTAAAGAGCTTACCATGCTCATATGGGCAAAAGGCCAAAAACTACAGGAACTCTGAGGAAAAACAATAAGCAATAAAATGAGAGCCGGAGTTAAACCCGGTATTAAATAAATTAAAACTGCAGATATTAAAAATGTTATTCCGGCACGCTGAATAAGAAGAAATAGAATTTGACCAAATTCCTTTAATTTAATTCGCACGGCCAATCCTATAAAAAGTAGAACAAGTGGGGTCATTAAAACGCTCATGGTTGTAATCGTACTGCCCAGGAACTTTGGAAGTGAGCTTAGGTTCAGTCCAAAAGCCAATAAAACAAATGCGACAATGATAACCATGTTAATCGGCTCATTGAGTAAGGATATAAGTAGGCTTTTTAGCTTACTTTTTCTGGCTGCTTTTTGTTCATGTAAAGCTGCTGCTCTGTACCAATGCATTGCTAGGGTATAAAGTATAATAAGTACAAATATTTTATTACCCACGTCAGCAAGGGCTGCTAATGCTAGGGAGTCTTCGCCCAAATAGATCGCAATAAAAGGAAAACAAGATAAACCCGGTGCCAAAGAAGGCATGAGCATCATTAAAGTTCGCTTTTTGGAATCCTCTCCGGAAACCACCGTTGTTGTGGACAGATATTTTGTCGCCAGTAGCATAATCAGATTAAAAACCAACGCCAAAAGAGGAAATATCAGCAGAGATCCTTTAACATCAATTTTTAGGAGAGCTACAAATATGGTTGCAGGTAGGGCAACTGTTAGAATTAGCGTTTTAATTCCGTTTAGCTGATCTTTCCTTATTTTTTTTTGAAGAATAACTCCCAAAAAAATAATGACCAGAAGCTCTAATGTTTTTTGTAGCGCAAAATTCATCGGGGGATCTTTTTTAAATCAATTCACATTTAGTGTAACGAATACATAGAAAACATGTAGCCCTTGAAGAGCTGAATCATAAGCATATCGAAGCAAACCTCTTACAATCCAACTCTTGGGCTAACACAAATTTTAAACAAGAACCTTTCCCAAAGCTTCTGTAAAAATCTTCATTTCATCCATGGTGCCCATACTAACGCGGCACCAATTCTTATCCATAATCTTAAATGCGCGCACGCCAACTTGTAACTCCGTCATTTTATCAAGAAAGGCTTTTCCGTCCATTTCAATAGGGAAGAGAATGAAACTTGTTGAAGATGGAACATAGGTATAACCCATTTTTGTCAAACTTTTGTAAACGTATTCTCTTGCAGCGGCATTTAATTTTCTGGATTTAGTTTGAAATTCTACGTCATCCATACTCGCTGAAGCTGCAAAAATTGAAGTATAAGCAATTCCCATACCTCCTCTGGTAATTTCCTGAATTTTATCTAACGTGCTCTCCTGAGCTACGATATAACCAACCCGTAAACCTGCCATGCCGTGTATTTTAGAAAAGGTACGGGCAATAATTACGTCTTTACCTTGATTTACTAAAGAAACCATACTTTGTTTGGCACCGTCTTCCAAGAATCCCATATAGGCCTCATCCACAAATACGGGAACTTTTTCTGAAACTCTGGAGCAAAAATCCAATAGTTCTTTAGCATCCGTCATACTTCCAGTAGGGTTGTTAGGATTACAGATATAGACCAATTTGGTATCCGCATCTATAGCAGCCTCCATCCCTTTCAAATCGTGCGACCAATCCTCTTTTAAGGGAACCCCTTTCC
>CAYTDS010000296.1:0-2891 GCA_964436555.1 uncultured Flavobacteriaceae bacterium
TAAGGTATTCCTATTCAACAAAAAAATTGTCCTTAAATCCTATCAAATACAACTGGCGTTTGGCTCTTGTAACTGCCGTGTATAACCATCTGAGATACTCTTTATCAGGACCATTAGGTAAATAAGGTTGTTCTACAAAGACAGTGTCCCACTGGCCTCCTTGCGACTTATGACACGTAATAGCATAGGAAAATTTTACCTGTAAGGCATTAAAATATTTATTGTTCTTAACGCCTAAGAACTTTTTATATTTGGAAGTTTCCTTAGCATAATCCTTTAAGACTTCCTGGTATAATTTATTTCCATCGTCATAGGAGAGCGAAGGCGTCTCTGCCTGAATCGTATCTAGTAATAATACCGTATCAAATGGTGGTTGATTGGCATAATCTACCATCTTTACCTTTACTTCAGCGAATTTAAAGCTATAGAGTTCTTTAATGGCATAGATTTCCAATACTTCGATAATATCGCCATTTGCAATAAATCCTGCTTCGGAATTTGTCTTTAACCAAAAATAATTGTTCTTCACAACCATCATATAGTCTCCGGAGGCAAGGTCGTTCTCCAAAAATAAAATTCTGGTTCGGATATTTTCGTTGTACAAATTGGCTCTTTTATTAGACCGTACAATGATTGCTGTTTCCTCTTTACCGTTTTGTGCATAAGCACTATCAATAGCATCCTGTATTTCGGCTCCATCAATAAGTCGAACAATATCCTTGTACTCTCCTAAATTAAACTGAAATGATTCAAAATAATCTCCTTCCAATTGCTTTCTCAGGTGCGTGGCGTTGACCAATATTCCTGAATCCTCCGCCTGGCGTACAACTTCATTTAATTCTAAATGAATTACCTCTTTATTATAGTTCAGACTCAGTTGGCTCTCATCCAATGCCGGACTTACTGCTAAATTAACCGGGGGTAACTGTGCCGTATCGCCAATTAACACTAATTTACAGTTGTGCCCACTGTATACAAAAAGCAAGAGATCATCTAACAATGAACCATTTTCAAATAATTTTGAATCTGCCGGCGTATTTGAAATCATAGAGGCTTCATCCACAATAAAAATAGTATTGCGATGTTTGTTCGGGGCCATAACAAATTGCACACCTCCTCCACTTTGGCTTTTAGGAAAATAGATTTTTCTGTGGATGGTAAAAGAAGGGTTACTAGAATAATTCGACATTACTTTAGCAGCTCTGCCTGTGGGTGCCATTAATACCGAACTAAAACCTGTTTTAGGTAAATTATTTACAAGGGCACCCACAAGGGTAGTCTTTCCGGTTCCCGCAAAACCTTTTAGTAAAAAAAGAGATTCATTATTTTTGGAAAGTACAAAATTTGCAATTTTTTCCAAGGCCAGAGCCTGCTGTTCCGTTGGTTGGTGTGGAAATTTTTCTTCCAATAAATGATAAAAAGATGTAGCTGTAAGTAAGGGCATAGGCTTCCAAAGATAATCATGATTTTTGGGTGAAAACCTTTTCCGATTAAAAAAAAATTGTAGATTTGTGATAACCACTAAATTTAATTAACACTTATAAAATGAAGACCATAATACAAGTAGTACTTTGGATTGCATGCGTTGGACTGGGTTATTTAATCTATAATTCGGTAAACGCCCCTATAGAGTTTAAGAACGTTAAACAAGAGCGTTTTGCTAAGGTTGTTGCCAATCTAAAAGATATAAGAAACGCGCAGGAAGCTTACAAAACAGTAAACGGTAAGTTTGCAAATGACTTTCCTACTTTGATAAACTTTATAGAATCAGGTAGATACATAATTACCCAACAGCGAGATTCATCTTATATGGAGTTTGACAAGGCTTACGGGATTGATCTTTTAAAAGAAGTAAAAATAATTGACACCTTAGGGTTTGTTTCGGTTAAAGATTCATTATTCAAAAAAGACGATCGCTACAAAACAATGATGAATGTGCCTTATGCTCCGGGTGGTGAGAAATTTGAAATGCAAGCTGGTACAGTAGATAAAAGTGGCTACCGTGCATCGGTTTTTGAAGCTAAAGTCAAAAAGAATATTGTATTGCACGATCAGCCTGCGGATCTTGTAGCCAGAGAAAATGTACAAATAAACGTTGAAGAAGTTAACGGTGACGAAATTAGGGTTGGTTCTATGAACGACGTAAGTACCAATGGTAACTGGCCCCCTATTTATGATAAACGAGGAGACCAATAGCGGTACAGAACATACGGCATCGGATTATAACAAGTTGTCCATTCAAGTTAGCTTGAGTGGACTTTCTTTTTGTGTGCTTGATATTATTGGTAACAGAATATTGACTTCTGAAAATGTAGTGTTTGAAAAAGAGTTATCTCCATATGAAGTTCAAAAGCAATTAAAAGGACTATTTGAAAAAAGTCAGGTTCATAAGATAGCCTTTTCCGAAATCATTGTAATTCATAGGAACAACTTGTTTAGTTTAGTGCCAAAGGCACTTTTTGACCCTAAAGAACTTCCAAATTATTTAAAATTCAACACAAAAATATTGGCAAACGACCTAATTGCATATGATGAGATTGAGAGTCATGAAATGATAATGGTATACGTTCCGTTCGTAAATATCAATAATTACATTTACGATCTTTTTGGAGAATTTGAATTTAAGCATAATGGTACCGTGCTTATACAAACCTTGTTAAACATTCAAAACAATGGTAATGTGCCTGTTTGTTACGTAAATGTGTTGGAAAATCAAATGGACCTGACGGTCGTATCCCAAAAAAAATTGGTGCTGTATAATAGTCATAGCTTTGTTACCAAAGAAGATTTTATATACTATCTACTCTTTACTTTAGAACAGTTAAAATTAGATCCAGAAACTGTCAAGTTAAAACTTTTTGGAGCTATAGAAGAAGGAGATAATCTGTATA
>CAYTDS010000297.1:0-2888 GCA_964436555.1 uncultured Flavobacteriaceae bacterium
CGGATAATCAAAATCATTTAAGTTTTGTGTTATTATTTGCTCAAGGCTGCCGTTTCCGTCGAAATCATTAATCCACATTTTCATGGGATGCTGTTCCGATGGTTTGTAAGGAATGTTACTACCTGAATTGCCAAGAATTAAATCCTGGTCCCCATCATTATCTAAATCAGCAACCGCTATTGCATTCCACCAACCATGAAGATTATCTAGAGAGGAAGATATTTTCGATAATCTTCTACCTGAATTTTTATAAACTTTTGGTGTGCCCCAATCCGATACTGTAATTAAATCTTTAATATTGTCCCCGTCTATATCTGCCCAAGCGGCGTCTGTGACCATACCGGCGTCTTTTAGATCATAAGCCAAACGTTCCGTAACATTTTTAAAGGTACCATCGCCATTATTTTCTAAAAAGAGATGTACCGGATCAATTCCATAAGTGCCCACTACACTTCTGGAACCTATAAATACATCGATATCTCCATCATTGTCAAAATCATATGGGGCAATTACCGAAATATTATTGTCGGTTGATGGAAGGTTGTTTGCAGATTCGGTGAAAACACCTTTACCGTTATTAAGGTACAGACGCGCTTTATAATTTTTACTTTCACCTACTTCATTTCCTCCGGAGCCTACCATTAAATCCAAGTCCCCATCGCCATCTACATCAAAAAAAGCTGCGGCCGTATCTTCAAAAAAACGATCAGATTCCAGTGATTTTTGCAAAATTGGTCTAAGTTTTCCGTTTCCCTGGTTCTCAAAAATCATTCCTGCTTGGCCTTTACCACCACCAATAAAAATATCCTCATTTCCATCACCGTTAATATCTGCCAAAGCTAAAGCAGGACCTTCCTGAGAAAGCATTCTTGTTAAAAGTCCTTCGTAATCGTAATCGACATAGTAATTTTCAATATGTGGCGGTATGTTAGTGGATATTTCTGTTAGGTAAGGTATACTTTTTTCCTTATTAATAGGTTTAAAGGGTAGGGCATCAAACTCGTTCAAGATAATTTTGTTATTGGCAACTACTTTTGTCAGGACCTGCACTTTATTGTTTTTCCAATATACTTTTAGCGAGTCTACTATAGCGTAATCACCTAGGCCAACTGTAAGAACATAATCGGTTGAGGATTGAAAGCCGCGTGAAGGATTGAGCTCTTGTCTAATAATTTCATCACCTACATATAATTCCATTATAGTTCCAATTCCAAATGTATTTGGACGCTCGCCGATAAGACCTATTTTGAGAAAATTTCTTGGTTTTTTTTCTTGAGTTTCATTTTTAAAAACAAATGCTTCTTGATTCACATTATTGACCACTAAGTCTAAATCCCCGTCATTATCTAAATCAGCATAGGCCGCACCATTTGAAAAACTGGGAAGAGAAAATCCCCAATCCGTAGTAACATCGGTAAAAGTTAAATCCCCGTTGTTTTTAAATGCATAATTAGGAATCGGATTACTGGGCATTTTATTGATTATGGAATCAATTTCTTCTTTCTTTCCCGAAATGATCATTTTTTGGATTATTTCATTGGCAAAAAAATCAATGAAGTCCTGATCAGTGAGATCGTGATAAATACCATTACTGACATAAATGTCTTTATAGCCATCATTATCCATATCAAAAAGAAGAGCACCCCAACTCCAGTCTGTTTTCGCTACCCCGGCATAATAAGCAATTTCGGAGAAATATTGGTTCTCAATATTCAACTGAAGTGAATTTTGCATGTACTGATAATGGAATTCCAAATCTTCCTTTCTTTTAAAAGTATCATAACTTTCGAACGCGGTATTGGTCTTTATGCGCGCATCCTTTTCAGGTAGCATATCGGTCACAAAGATATCTGGCCTTCCGTCATTGTTGATATCTTGTATGTCTGCCCCCATAGACGCCAGACTAGTGTGCTGGGTTCGTTTCTTTATAGACTCTTTAAATGTCCCGTTTTTTTGATTAATGTAGAGATAATCTTGTTCATAAAAATCGTTTGAGACATAAATGTCCGGATAAAAATCCCCGTTTAAATCAGCGATATTAACCCCTAATCCAAAACCAATTAAGCTGCCATAAATACCGGCTTCTTCACTAACGTCCACAAATTTTCCATTGTCGTTTCGCATCAATTTATCACCACCTCCTTTTAATACATCCGGCACGTTCCAGTTATCCGCTCGTAAATCCCGTTTGTTTGATAAATTCAAAGCATTTACCGGAATAAAGCTATTATTCAAGATATAAGCATCTAAATCGCCATCAAGGTCAAAATCAAAAAATGCAATATGAGTTGTAAATCCACTTTCTGCTAAGCCATAATCTTCTGCTTTTTCTGTAAAAGTACCATCTCCGTTATTAATAAACAGTTCATTCTTTTGATTGTCTCCTTTTACGTTTCCTGCGTTGCAAACATATATATCTAAAAATCCATCCGCATTTAAATCGACCATTACTACCCCGGTTGACCAACCCTTTGTGCCCTCAACTCCCGCAGCTGAAGATATATCCTCGAACTGCATATTACCCTTGTTCAGATATAATTTATTGGGTCCCATATTGGCTGTTAAATAAATATCCGGTAACCCGTCATTATTAATATCCCCAATGGCAACACCACCACCATTATAGAAATTTCTATATGTAAAAATATTGAAGTCTTTCTGGTTTTTTACTGTATTGACAAAATCAATTCCTGTTTCTTTTGAAGACAAAAGCGTGAACAATGTATCACCAATTTCAGGTGTTGTTGTTTGCGCCTCTTCTTTTTTAGCACATGACATGCAAAGGCATAAGACAACGATACTGGAAAATATTTTTATTATGTTACTTTTCATCTATTCCTTATAAATACCAATTTTGGACTCTCATTCTATTGCTTTAGTAAAAAAAC
>CAYTDS010000298.1:0-2884 GCA_964436555.1 uncultured Flavobacteriaceae bacterium
GTATATGCGCAAATAAGGCAATTAAATACCCAAGAATCTGAACGAAATAAACAGGTTTTCTCCCTCTTGGCTTTGAACCGCTTTTTCCCCGTTTCCGGAAGCGATGGTAGTAGTGGCGGAACAGCAAGTTTGGCGCGAAACAACGTAAACCAAGTACTGTCAGATGAATTGAACACATTTTCGGATAGAATTATGGGGAATACGGGATTTGATCTTGCCTTTGATCTGGATAGTTTTACGGATTATCAAGGAGAAAATCCACAAAATAGGACACAGCTAAACATTAACGCGCAAAAAAAATTATTTAATGACAGATTGATTGTTACTGCCGGAAGTGCTGTAGATGTGGAAGGAAGTGCACAACCCGGAATGGAGAATGCCCCTATCATCGGCAACATTAGTCTTGAATATTTACTAACCGAAAACGGACAATATCGTTTAAAAGGTTTTCAGAAGAATGAATTTCAGAATATTATAGACGGACAATTAATTGTAACCGGAATAGCTTTGATTTTTAATCGGGAGTTCAACAGGTTCAGCGAACTATTTGCACCCATTAAAGAAGAAGAAAAGGAAACTCCTGCCACAAAGACTCAGGGAGAATCCGAGGGAAAGGAAAAAAGTAAAAATTTAGAATAGTGAATTTTGTAATAATGAAAAGAAGCAGGGTTGCGGTTATTTTGGGTGTACTAGGCGTAACCTTATTTTGCTCTTGTAGTGTAAGTAAATACATTCCGGAGGAGGAAGTACTCTATACCGGGGCAGTTCTAAAAACTACCTCAGATTCCAAACTTAAGGATTTTAAAAATGTTGAAAATGAACTGAACGACCTTTTGCAGCCGGAACCCAATTCAACCTTATTGGGTATGCGTTTGGGATTGTTGTATCATTATAAGGTTGAAAACGGATCTGCCGGTTTTATCACAAAATGGCTTAATAAGAAATTTGGGGAAGCCCCGGTATATCTTTCTGATGTGGACGTGGATTTAACCGAGAAAGTTATTATAAACCGTTTGGAAAATCGGGGATTTTTCTATGGGGAAGTTGATTCAGAGACAAAGCTGGTAAAGAATAAAGCCAGTGTTCGGTATTCAGCAAAGATTCCTGAGCCTTATGTATTGCAAAATTATACGTTGGACAAAGATTCATTGCAAGTGTATGATGCCATTTCCGAAACTCTGGAAAGTACGCTCCTGAAACCCGGGATTCGATTTGATCTTAATCTTATGAAAGAAGAGCGGGAGCGCATAGATACGTACCTCAAACAAAAAGGGTATTATAATTTTAATCCGGATTTTTTGTTGTTTGAAGCAGACACCAATCAATATAAAAATAGAAAATTCGATTTATACTTAAAGCTAAAAAAGAACACTCCCCTTAAAGCTACCGTCCCCTATAGCATTAAAGAAATAGCTGTTTTTCCTAATTACACCCTTCGGGATAGTACCGTTAACAATAAGGAAACCTTAAACGGGATAGATTTTTTTCAGGATGAAATATTCTTTAAACCGGAGAAGCTAGCTCCTTATATTCTTCTTGAGGAGGGTCAATTGTATAACGCCAACACTGCCAGATTAACGAGCAACCGCTTATCTTCTATAGGCAGTTATAAATATGTAAATAACCAGTTTAGCGAGCTGGATACCATTGTGAATGGCAATCAAACCGGAAGTTTAAGAACCGATATTTACCTTTCACCCTTGAACAAAAGAGCATTACGGGCAGAAATGCAGGCTACCACCCAATCCAATGGTTTTGCTGGTCCCGGAATTGCGCTTACCTATACCAATAGAAATTTATTTAACGGAGGGGAAACCTTGAGTTTAACAGGTAATTTTTCATACGCGGCACAATTGTCATCAGGAAAAAATTCCGGTCTTGCCACAATAGAGGCAGGGATGCAAGCAGATCTAATCATTCCAAGTTTGGTTCCTTTTTCTCCCAAAAGGTTTAATTATGCGGTTCCTAAAACAAAAATAAGATTAGGGGGAAACCTACTCAGAAGAAGTGAATTATATACCCTAAATGGGGCAAATACATCATTTGGTTATACATGGAATGCCAATAGATATATATATCATGAACTTACTCCGCTAGGATTAAACTACGTTAATCTTTCCAGAACTACGCCGGAGTTCGAAGCCATTTTAGATCAGAATCCCTTTCTTAGAAATAGCTTTCAGCAACAATTTATTGCAGGTTTAACCTATACGTTTACGTACAATGAAATTGGGGATGCGGCTAAAAAGAATCCGTTTTATTTCTCAACCAATATCGATATGGCCGGGAATTTATTGAATTTGCTCAGTGGAGGCAGTCAAGAAGTTTTGGGGTTACAATATGCGCAATATTCCAAGGCAGATATCGATTTTAGATTCTATTTTAGATGGGCAAAGGAGCGCACTTTGGTAACTCGACTTTTTGCCGGCTTGGGAATCCCTTATGGAAATTCAGAAACTTTGCCTTTTGTAAAGCAGTATTTTTCCGGGGGACCTTATAGTGTACGGGCTTTTAGAATTAGATCTCTGGGACCGGGAACTTTTAGTTCTACTCAGGGAGTTGGTAGTTCATTTTTCGATCAATCGGGGAACTTGCGTTTGGAGGGCAATTTGGAATACCGCTTTCCATTGTGGTCTTATTTAAAGGGGGCGTTTTTTGCAGATGCCGGCAACGTGTGGTTAACCAAGAGCATTGTACTAGATGAAAATGCTTCTGAAGAGAGCAGGATTTTTAATGAAGATTTAAGCACGCAAGGAAAGTTTGGAAAAGATTGGCCCAGCCAACTTGGCGTTGGTGTGGGGTTTGGAGTGCGACTGGATATCCAGAGTTTTGTTATCCGTTTAGATTTGGCAACCCCGGTACATATTCCCTATTTGCAGGAAGG
>CAYTDS010000299.1:0-2879 GCA_964436555.1 uncultured Flavobacteriaceae bacterium
GGAATTGGTATCCGGGCTTCTGCAAAATTATCTCAAATACCTTATAGTTTTGATAATTCTCTTTCGGCCAAAGAAGTGTTTCCAGAGGGGCAATTGGATGCAGATTTGCAGCAGGTCGACCTAAGAAAAACGAACAGCTGGCGTTTAAAACTGGGTGAAATAGAAACCGCGGAAATGATTGAAGTACAATTGGTAAACGCTGTGGCACCTTTTGTCCTTTGTAACCGACTTTCAGATTTGATGCGAAAAGAACCTACCGGAAAAAAGCAAATCATCAACGTTTCGGCCATGGAAGGTAAGTTCCATAGATTTCACAAAGAAGATCGTCACCCGCACACTAATATGGCCAAAGCAGCTTTAAACATGATGACCCATACCGCAGCATCCGATTTTGCTAAGGATGGCATTTATATGAATGCGGTTGATACCGGTTGGGTTACGGATGAAGACCCTATTGAGCTTTCAAAACGAAAGGAAGAGTTACATGATTTTCAGCCTCCCTTAGATATTGTAGATGGCGCCGCACGCGTATTGGATCCACTTATCGATGGTATGAATACAGGGAAGTTTTGGTGCGGTAAATTTCTAAAGGACTACCGCCCTATTGATTGGTAAGGGTAGCCAAATTGTATCTTTTGATTGTTTAGTTTTTAGGGTTTCACCAAAAATTCGCTAGCAAAATCCACGTATGATTATATAGTATTTCCCTATGTTATGTCGCTTGGCCTTAAATGCCGTTCGTAAAATTTTTACCAATGCCATGTAAATCAAGGGTCAATTACTTTAAAGTTCTAAACCTAATTAGCTCCATCTAACCTAGCTCTGGCTACTGCATATTCTGCCACATTTTTACCTTGCTCCGTTCCCACGGTGGCATCAAATGTCCAGTGGATACCGCCATAAACTCTGGACATGGCGGCTTCTTCTGCCCATTCCCAAACCTGATTGGATTCCTGTGGGAAAATATAGGATAGTACCTCAGCCGCCGCTGCGGAGAATGTGCTATGTCCTGAAGTGTATGCCGGAAAATTAGGCGTTCCAAGAATTGTCTTAAAACCATCAATAGCCTGTATGGGTCTAGGGTAATGGTAGTAATATTTTGCATCCCAACAACTTATTCCGGCGTCCATAATAGCCATATTCATGTAGGCAAAAGTACGTGCGGAGCGCAATGGGTTAAACTCATATTGTACTATATATTCTTTAGCTATTCTGTTCCAGTGCCCCGGAGGTGTAAAAGTAGATAGCCCATCTTGCCAAAAGTTTGCTATTTTTCTTCTTTCATTGGTAACATTAGCCGCATAATCTTTCAGTATTTTAACATCTTCCAAAAATTCTTGTGAATCCAATGCGGGAGGTGGACCTGGTCGCACATCTTCTACATTTTCAATATTCCACATGCGCACTTTTCCATACAAAGGTGTAAGACCAACAGGCCTTTGCGGTATTTCCTGATTCTCCCATTGCCATCCAAAACGCGCAAACGCGGCCGCCTTTATAGAATCGGAAACAGGCTTTGGGGTTTGGGCTCTGCTCATACCATCTGTAGAAGCCCTTGCAAGGGCTCTTGTGGCGATTTCATTACCGATGATTTTACCGGCATCCACATCGCTAGTCACGTTACCTCCGGAGAGTAATAAACTTTCGATATGTTCATCTTCCATACGCTGCAGATATTCTACCTCTAAAGGAAACATAGCCGAAAGAATTCTTCTGGATGCACTGGCAATTACCGCGCCATCTGAAGGATATGAGGGAATGGTTGTGTTTGGATAGGCATGTGTCACCGATGCATCTTGCTGATAGGGTGCAGGTCTGTTATAGGTGTATTTGGCATCCCAAGCTGTAATTAATCCATCAAATTGAGCAACCGATAAGTACGCTAAGGCTCTGATTGCGTAAGGTGGGTTGGCAAATGGAAACGGCGGTGGACCCGCTGGATTCGCCGGACTAGGTAGGGTATATGTACCGTCCTCATTGGGTCCGGGTATTAAATTATATTTAGCAACCAGTTCTACGGCTATTTCGTTCCATCGAATAATGGGATTATTGGTCCAATAAGCAACTGATCTTTTTTGCTCACTATTCATTTGTTGCATGGCTGTTTTAAGTGCTGCTATTTCTGCCAAATAGGCCTCAGAATTTGCTGCACTAGGCGCATCAACCGAAATTTCATTTGCTGTTGGTAGTATATGTGTCCAGTTTCCACCATTTTCATCTGTTGCGGTGTAGGTGTAACTGTCAAAATTTAAATAATAGGGAATATCTTTTTCACAAGCTGCAAAAAATAAGATTGCCAAAATTCCTATGGCGGTTAGGTTGCGTTTATTCTTGTACATTTTCGTTCTTTTTAAAATTAAACTGGTAGGTTAAACCGAGTCCTGTGTTGTTCATTTTGCCGGTATTCAAACCATTGAAAACCCTATTGTGATAAGCCAGAATACCAAGTCCTTTAATACTACCTTGAAAGTAGTATTGGCCAAAAAAGCCAACTCGCTCAAAGTCAACTTCATTGGTAGGTTGGGGAGCATTATAGGGTCGTATATCATCGCCACTAGTTGAGTTTTGACCCACATAGCTCAACTCAAGGCGTAATGAATTATCGAATAACCAGGTGCCAAAGATAGCTTCATAGCTCCAGGCATTAGGGACGTCCATCCAAAAGGAATATCTGCTACCGTTACTATAATAATAATCCCGTTCGGCCTCAGCATATCCACGCCATAAATGAGCTAAACTGGTTCTGACATATAAACCGTTTTTGAGTTTGTATTCTGCAATACCTCTTACAGACAGTTCGGGAGCTCCAAAACCTAAACTGTAAGGCATATAGTCGGCCAAATAGTTTGAAGCCGGGGTAGTAAAACCTACAGTGGAAA
>CAYTDS010000300.1:0-2869 GCA_964436555.1 uncultured Flavobacteriaceae bacterium
GGGAAATACAAAATTAAAAAGGAGAATAATGGGGTAAAAATATAGCGGTTAATCCATCCGAAAATCCCCCATCCAAAGGGAATAGAATCTTCTAAGCCTAATTCTTTGTATTGAGCCAAAATCTTTACATCTGTTGGTCCGTAATACCAGTTCATCGCATAGGATAATTCACCTGCCTCCAACTTTAATGGCACCAAAGAAGCATAATCTTTACTAAAACCTGCCGTCTTGCTTTCCTCTTTTACTAAATTTACGGAACTTAATTTTCCTGTTTCAAAAGGGGTTTTGGTGGCTAAAATAGAACTAAAAAAATGTTGCCTGTAGGATAACCATTTGATGTTAGCCTCTGTTTCTTCATCATCACTACCTTCTGAGAGTTTACTTATTTTTCCATCCTTATGGTTATAGGTAAGCCTAGTATATCGGTTTTCATATTCAATACTTTTGGAGTGTCGGATAGTTCTTAACTTCCATTCCAGATTTACGGGTTGACTGGCATTTATTATACCATTTAGTCCTTGGGAACGAATGTTGAAGTCCAACAAATAATCATCTGGCTTCATTTCATAGCGATACTCCAAAAATTGATTTGGAGCTACCTTTGCCTGCATTGATAGAATCTGATTATTTCCAGATTGACTCATTACTGGCTCAAAATACAAATCGTTCGTATTTAAAAGTCGATTATCTGAAGTTGTAAAAGTTAATCCAAAAGAGGCATTCCCATCCTTAATTAAATGAAGTGGTAACGAATCATACGTATTATAACCCTTTATTCTGGCCTCAACAATTTGTCCGCCCTTGTTGCTTATTCTTAAATAAACCAAATTATTCTCCAAAACAGTAATATCATCAGAAGGAGTAGTATACCCAAAGGCACCGATAGCATTTTTATAGCTTGCAATTGCAATGGAATCTCCGGGGATAAGCATATTTGATTCCTTAACTTTCTGACTTAAAGGCTCATTTACTTTTGACTGTGCGTCAATTTTTTCTTGCTGAGCTCTCCGTGCTTCAATTTCTTCAGGACTTGGTTGATTTTGGTAAAACATAAAAATAAGTATCGCAAAAATCAATACAAAACCTATTATGGTATTTATGTCTATTTTCTTTTCTTCCATTTAAATTTGATTTAATATACCCTATAATCTTAAAATTTTAAGAGGGACTATAACGATTTGATTGTTGTAAGCAAATATATATCCAATAAACGGGTTTATGCCAAACTGGCATTTGTTTGCTCTTTTTTATGTTTTAATGCAGCCTTCACAAATCCAATAAAAAGAGGATGCGGATTGGCCACCGTACTTTTGTATTCCGGATGGTACTGAACTCCTATAAACCAAGGATGTGTTGGCAGTTCGATTATTTCGACTAGGCCGGTTTCCCTATTTACCCCTGAGCATACCAACCCTAGTTTTTCTATCTGCTCTTTATATAAATTATTAAATTCATACCTATGACGATGCCTTTCAGTTATTTGAGCGACTCCCTGATACATTTTTTGAACCAGACTACCTTCTTTTAAATCGCAATTCCATGCTCCAAGGCGCATGGTGCCACCCTTATTTGTTATCGTCTTCTGTTCTTCCATTAAACTTATTACCGGATTGGGTGTATCTTCATCCATCTCAGTAGAATTAGAATTTGCAAGTCCAACTACATTTCTGGCGAATTCAATTACCGCCATTTGCATCCCCAAACACACTCCAAAAAAAGGAACTCTGTTTTCTCTGGCATACTGAACCGCCCTCACTTTTCCTTCAATCCCCCGTTCACCAAAACCAGGTGCTACCAAAATACCATGCAAACCAAACATTTGTTTACTTATATTTTTTTCTGTAATATGTTCAGAATGTATTGACTTTACCTTAACCTTTACCTCGTTAGCTGCACCAGCATGAATGAAAGATTCCAAAATAGATTTGTATGAATCCTGTAATTCTACATATTTACCGATAAGCCCAATTGTAATTTCATTTTTAGGGTTTTTATGTCGGTGTAAGAATTCTTTCCACTGAGATAGATCGGGTTGCTTATTATTGGGCAACGCTAACTTCTGAAGAGTCACCGTATCCAATCCCTCTTCCTGCATTAAAATAGGCACATCATAAATAGTAGATGCATCAATAGACTGTATAACCGCCTCACGTTTCACATTACAAAACAATGCTAGTTTATCTTTTATTTCATCTGAAATTTCGTGTTCTGTTCGGCACACTAAAATATCTGCTTTTATACCACTCTCCATCAAGGTCTTGACAGAGTGCTGGGTTGGTTTAGTTTTTAACTCACCTGCAGCAGATAAATAAGGTACTAATGTTAAATGAATTACAATGCCATTATTGTCTCCTAACTCCCATAATAATTGACGAACGGCTTCAATGTAAGGCAAAGACTCAATATCTCCCACAGTACCTCCAATTTCCGTAATAACAATGTCATATTCCCCGCTATTTCCCAGAAGTTGAACCCGCTCTTTTATTTCATTGGTGATGTGTGGCACTACTTGTACCGTCTTACCCAAAAATTCACCGCGGCGTTCTTTTTCAATAACGCTTTGGTAAATTCTGCCCGTGGTAACATTATTTGCCTGAGAAGTTTTAACATTTAGGAAGCGCTCATAATGACCTAAATCCAAATCGGTCTCCGCGCCGTCATCAGTTACATAACATTCGCCATGCTCATATGGATTAAGCGTCCCTGGATCAACATTAATATAGGGGTCCAATTTTTGTATGGTTGTTTTATAACCACGTGCCTGAAGTAATTTGGCTAAAGAGGCTGCAATAATCCCTTTTCCAAGAGAAGAGGTAACCCCACCGGTTACAAAAATATATTTGGTTTGCGACATGAAGCGTTAGGTTGA